>JAUYJB010000137.1 GCA_030688605.1 Hyphomicrobiales bacterium | reverse complement strand
ACGGCGCACCCGCACCACCGGGTCCTCGCGCACCGAGCTCGCATAGTAGCCGGTCCACTCGCCGAACGGCCCTTCCGGCCGCAGCTCGTGGGGCAGGATCTCGCCCTCAAGCACGATCTCGCCATGGGCCGGCATCGGCAGGCCGTGCAGTTCGCTCTCGACCACGTCGATCGGAATTCCGCGGTGGCCGCCGGAGTGGGAGAACTCGGACAGGCCGTATTCGACCTCGTTGCCGGAGGACAGGAACAGCAAGGGGTCGTGGCCGACGCTGATCAGCACCGGACAGGGCTTGTCGGCCTTGAAGTATTTCTCGCGGATCAGCCGGCCGTGCTTGCCCGGAGACATCCACAGGCCGACCGTGTTCTTGTCGTGGATCATCACCCGGTAGGTGCCGAGATTGACCCACTGCTCCTCGGGGTCGCGCATGATGACGAGGTCGCCGGTGCCGATATAGCGGCCGCCGTCGAGCTCGTGCAGATAGGGAACCGGGAATTTGAGGAGGTCGACCTCGTCGTCGCGGTCGACATTCTCGAATACCGGGCCCTTCTTGACCACGTTGGCGGGCTTGGGCTCGAACGTCTTCATGCGGTCGCGATAGGCCTGCACCACGTCCATCGGCGTCTCGGGCTCCGGCAGATTGAGGGTCAGCGCCAGGCGGCGCGCCGAGTTGGTCATGCCGGAAAGAACGCGGAAGCCCTTCGGGTAGCCGGGGATGTTGTCGAACAGGATCGCCGGCGGGTTCGCCGGGCGCGCATGGTAGATCATCTCCGCGACGGCCCCAATCTCGAGGTTCCAGTCGGCATTGTCGATCTTCTGCAATTCGCCGATGTCGTCGACCCGCTCCAGCCAGTCGCGCAGGTCCACGTGCGGCTCGCGCACGTTCGATTTTGCCGGCGGCTTCTTCGCCTGTGCGGTCATGCTTCCTCCTTGGCGCAGTCCATCTCGCCGGTCCCACGCGTCGGGCGCGCGAAAGCCGCTGCCCGGGAGACCTGGCGCTCGGCCGATTTCCGAAGGTTCGATTATCAGAGCACGCGACGCAGAACCAATGCAATCTTCGGCTAAAGGCCAAGCCCGACGCCTATGGACGCCTCCCGCTCATGGATGAACGTCTTCGGTGAACCAGTCGGTTGGCATGTCGCGCCCGACGCCCTGCTCGCGCGCCTTGCGATGGACGAGCGAGCCGACGGCGGCGAACTGATAGCCGAGCCCGAGATTGTTGATGAAACAGGTGACCTGATCGTCGTTCTGCCGCCCGTCGACCGTGCCTGCCACGAGGTCGGGCAGGGTGTCGAGGGACGCGAAATCGATTTCGTCGGCCAGCTTCCAGCCCATGCCCTTGGTGGTCTCGGCGACGGGCAGACCGCGCGTCGTGACGTGCTGCGGCGTTGCGTCGTGGGTGTGGATGAACAGCCGGTCGGCGCGACGAATGGCCGCGGGCTCGATTTCCGGCCGCTTGATCGAGCTGACATGCAGCCCCGGCGCGACCCAGCGCTCGAAGAACACGTGCTCTATGGCGCTGGTCGCGCACATCGCCACGTCGCAATCGCCGATCGCGGCTTCCGGCGAGGAGACCGGCGTCACCTCGATGCCGAGCCTCTCGCCCATCTCCTTGCAGAAGGCGGCGCGCCGCTCCGCGTTGGGGCTGTAGCAGCGCACCTTTTCGATGGGGCGGACCGCCTTGATCGCCATCAGCTGGGCGCCTGCCTGCCAGCCGCTGCCGATGAGGCCGACGCTGCGGGCATCGGCGCGGGCCAGATATTTCGCCGCCAGCCCGTTGGTGGCGCCGACGCGCATGCGCTGGAGGACGCCGTCGGGCAGGATCGCCAGCGGCTCGGAGGTCTCGGTGCTGAACAGCAGAACCAAGCCGACAAAGCGGCCGTTGGGCGCGGCCGGCACCTTGACGCGGCGCCGGCCGGTGCCGGTGTCCGGCCAAGTGACGATATCGGAGTTGATGCGCACCGCGGCGACGCCGAACTTGGGCGCGACCCCGTCCATGGTCTTGAGGCCGTAGACGGCATCCGCGCGGCCGGTCGGCGTCAGGCTGTCGCTGCGCCGCCGAGTGATGCCGCGCCCGGCGGCGAGCTCCACATAGGCGTCCTCGAGGATGGCGATGCACTCGGGCATGGAGAGCAGCGCCTCGACTTGCGGGTTGTTGAGGAGAATGGTCATGGGGCGCACCGTGAGCCTATTCGAAGAGATCCGTCACATAGGGGGTCAAAAGGCCCTCGAAGACACCCACCGTGAGGAGCTGGTCGAAGACCACGTAAAGGGTGAGCCACGTGGCCGCCGCCGAAATGATCACAAAGCGCCAGCTCGCCCCCTCGTAAAGCCGCAGGAACACGGCGACGAACAGCGGCGAAGCGATCCAGAAACCCAACAGAACATGGCTGACGACGAGCAGGACCAGATAGCCGATAAGAACGAGTTCCTGGTGCTGCTTGACGGCGGCCTCGTCCGCGTCGGCGGCAGGCTCGATTTGCGTCACCGTCTCGCCGTGGTCGACGACAGTGATTGTCTCACTGCCGGAAGGGGCGGTGATCTCGTGGACGAGCTGGATCAGCGCCAGCACGGTGCCGGGGATGCCGATCACCCACGGCAACAGCCGCGACTTGTACGGATAGGCGGCGGCCATCAGGATCATGGCGGCGAAGATCGCCAGCATGATTGCGGCCATCGCGACGCGGCCATTGATGGGGACGCGGCTGCTTAGGGACTTAATCGACATCGACGAGCCTCCTGCTGTTATGCCGCAGGAAGGAGAAGATCAGGGTGCCGAGGATGATTGCGACCAGGATCATGGAGATCGGTCTGAGCAGGAAGGACGGCCCCCACAGGGCCAGCGCCTTGTGCAAGGAATCTTCGGCGATCGGCCCGAGCACCAGCCCGATCACGAAAGGCGGGCGCGGCCATTTGAACCGCTTGAGCCCGTAGCCGAGCAGCCCGAGCAGCAGGATGATCAGCATGTTCTCCCACTGCCCGCGGCTCAGATAGCTGCCGAGCAGGGCGAGCACCAGCACGAAGGGGATCAAGAGCCCGCCGCGGACGAAGGACAGCAAGCCGACCCAGCGGGCGATGCCCAGGAACATGACCACCGCGACCAAATTGGCGACCACCAGCGCCCAGATCATCGTCCACACCAGGTCGAGATGGTTGACCATCATCAGCGGCCCCGGCTGGATGCCGAGAATGATGAAGGCGCCGAGCATGACGGCCATGCCGGAGGAGCCGGGAACGCCGAAGAACACGGTGGGCAGCAGCGCACCGCCCTCCTTCGAGTTGTTGGCCGTCTCCGGCGCGATGACGCCTTCCACCGCCCCCTTGCCGAAGCGTTCCGGCGTCTTCGAGCTCTGCACCGCGTGGCCGTAGCAGATCCACGATGCCGCATCGCCGCCGAGGCCGGGGATGACGCCGATCGCAGCCCCGATGATCGAGGTGCGGATCGTCAGCCCCCAGTGGCGGAACACATCGCCTATGCCACTGATAATGTCCCGGGTGGAATATTGCGCGGCCTTCAGGCTGACGCCCGACATCGAGCCGCCCTTGACGCCCAGCGCGATCATCTCGGGGATCGCGAACAGGGCGAGAATCGCTGTGATGATGTCGACCCCGTCCCACAGGAAGAGTTGGCCGAACGTGTAGCGGGTGATGCCGACCTGCGGGTCCATGCCGACAAAGGCGAGCATCAGGCCGAAAAAGCCGACGATCACCCCCTTGAGCAGGCTGTTGCCGCTCAACAGCGCGATGAAGGTGATGCCGAGGATGGCGAGCAGGAAGAACTCCGCCGGGCTGAAGGAGAGCACCACCGGCTCGAGCACCGGGATCAGGGCTGCCAGGAACAGGGCGCCGATGACGCCACCGACGCCGGAGGCGCCGAGGCTCGCGCCGAGCGCGCGGCCGGCTTCGCCCTTCTGGGTCATCGGCAGGCCGTCGACGATGGTCGCCGCGTCCGGTCCCGTTCCCGGAACGCCGAACAGGATGCTCGGGATCGATCCGCCGGTGTGCACAACGGAATGCATGGCCAGCAGGAACACGACGCCCGGAACCGTGTCCATCCCGAAGACGAAGGGGATGGCGAGCGCGATGGCCAGCTTGCCGCCGAGGCCAGGCACGGCGCCAAAAAACATGCCGACGGCAACGGCGATCAGCATCAGCACCCACAGATAGGCCGACGACACCAAATCGACGAACGAGGAGACGATGATCTGCAAATCCATTTCAGCACCTATTGGCCAGCGGCCATCCTGCCTGTTTCCCTCGCAAACGGGCCGCGCGCCCCGCGCCCGTCAGTTGCGGATGTCCTGCAGGAACCATGACGTTGGGATCTCCCGGCCCAGGCCGCGGGCGGCGGCGATCTCATAGACCTTGCCGGCAACGGCGTGAAACTGCGCGCCCTGGATGTTGCCGCGCTCCGAAAAAGTAATTTGTTCAGACGAGGTGCGCCCCTTGGCGGCCCCCGAGAGGAGAGCGGCGAGGCGCACGGTCCGCCCCTGCGCCTGGTTTCCATGCGCGCGCCTGGCGCCGCGGCCCCGGTCGCCCGAGCCCGCCGAATAGGTGAGATACTCGTCACTGAGCCCGAATTCGGGCAGTCCCCGAGGCGCCGGGGCGTCGCCGAGGCGCAGGGCCACGTCAATACGGGCAAAGGCGCCCGCATCGGGACGGCCGCCGATGCAGGTCACATGGGTGCCCGGCTCCAGCCAGTCGCCATACAGCACCGGTTCCTTGGCGTCGGTACAGCCGGCGACGATGTCGGCGCCGGCGCAGGCGGCTTGCGGCGTGTCGACGGGGATAGTCTCAATGCCGAGCGTTTCCTGCATTTCCTGTGCATAGGCGCGGCGATGCTCGGGGGTGGGGCTATAGACCTGAATGCGCGTGATCGGCTTGACCTGCGCGAATGCCTCGGCATGTGAACGGGCCATACCGCCGGAGCCCAGCATGCCGACGACGCGCGCGTCGCTGCGCGCCATGTGCTTGACCCCGATGGCCGAATCCGCACCGACGCGAATGTGCTGCAGATGGCCGTCATTGAGCAGCGCCAGGGGCGCGCCGTTTCGTGTGTCGAAGAGGAAGATCAGGCCGCAGAAGGTGCCGGGCTCGACGCAATATTTCTCGATCGTGCGCACGCCCGCATAGTCGGTCTCGTAGATGATGTCGGACTTCATGCGGATGGCGAAATAGCCGCCAGCCGACCCTCCCTCCATGGTCCCCCAGCGATACGTCTTACCCTCCGCGCCGGTCGGGATCTCGATGTCGATGCGCGGCCGGCAGACGCCGTCGCCGGCCGCAAGGGCGATATAGGCCTGCTCCAGAGCGTCGATGGCCTGGCCCATGTCGAGGACCTGCCGAATGTCCGTATTGTTCAAGAACAGCGTCAATTTGCCCTCTCCGGCCGAGGCCGGCGATTGTTCTGGTTGCCGGCGAAACGTCCCGGATGGGCGTCTTTCCCATCCGGGACGGAGTTTGTTTGCTCAGGTGCTCGTGCGACTACTTGCAGGATATGACGCTCGGCTCGTTCTCCTCTTGAGCCGGGTCGTAGGTGATGTCGCACATCATGCCAACCTTGAGGCTCTTGCGGTTCGACTCCTGACCGTTGATGGCAATCTTGGTACGCGACCCGCTGACCTTGGATTCGACCGTGGCGCCATCCTTGCCCTTGAAGGAGATGTTGCGGCCATCCGGTGAGACAGCCATGAGCTCGGTAGTCAGGCTGATCCCCTTTTCCTCTTCCTCCTCGCTCAGGACACCCCTGACCATGGCGATGACGTCCTCCGGCTGCTCGAGCGCTTCCTTGACCAAGCGGGCGACGTCCTCGCCGTAGAGCGGCTCGACGGGACGGTCGAGCTTGTCCGCGCGGGCAGTCAGCCCGGGGTCCTCGAGCGCGCCGCGATAGGCGGCGATCAGCACCTCGGCGCGGTCGGCCGGCACGCCGGGGGGCGCCGCGGTCAGGCGCGCAAGCTCGGCCTGCGAGGCGATGAGGGCGGCGACCGAGCGCCCTTTGCCGGCGGGCAGGTCCTCCGGCGCCTGCGCCGCTCCCGGCGGCAGGTCGGACTTCTTGCCGCCGATCTGCAGAACGATATGGCCGTAGCCGTTCTTGACGAACGGCTCCAGAGAGCTCAGCGAGCCGAGCTGGCCGCCGATCTCGCCCCGCAGCATGGCCATCTCGCCCTCCTGGCCGTTATAGCCGGGGATGAGCTTGACCTTTAGGTCGAGCGCGGAGATCAGCATCTTGGTCTCGTTATAGGAGGCGCTGCCGGGACCGGAGGCGGCGAACCTTTCTTCCCCCTTGAGGCTCATGAGATCGTCGAACGTCTTGACCGACGACTTCTGGTCCATGACCACGACGCGGGGATCGGCCGCCGCCTTGCCGATCCAGGTCATCTTGCTTAAGTCGAACTGGACGCCTTCCTGCTTCAGGAGCTGGGCATAGATCAGCCCGGTGTTGAAAGTGCCGATGGTCAATCCGTCGGGCTTGGCGGCATAGAGCTGGTTGGTGCCGATGATGTGGCCGGCGCCGGGAATGTTCTTGACGACGATCTTGGTGCCGGGAAGCTGCTTTTCCATATATTCGGCGATGAGGCGCGCATAGGTGTCGTAGCCGCCGCCGGGCGAGGTCGCGACGATATAGGTCAGCGTCTTGCCCTTGAAGAAATCCTTGGCGGACTGCGCGCCAACAGGCACGGCGCCAAGCGCGATCGCCACCACCGCGACGCCGCCGCCGCAGGCGGCGGCGAGCGCCGTTCTCCTACTCAGCATGTGCTTTTTCTCCCTTTCTCCGGTTGCATCCGTGTTCGCGGCTTGCGGGCCGCCGGCTAATGCCCGGCGCGCCCGCGATCCGCGGTCGTTCAAGGACAGGACACCAGGCTCGGCTCGTTGTCGCCGCCCGGCATGTATTCGATCTCGCAATTCATGCCCGCCTTGAGTTGATCGCGCTTGGCGTCGTTGCCTGCAATGACCACCTTGGTGCGCGAGCCGCTCACCTTCGACTTAACCGCGTTGCCGCCGGGACCCGCGAACTCGATGTCGCGGCCGTCGGGCGATACGCTCGTCAGTTCGCTGGTGACCTTGGTCGCCTTCGGCACCGCAGCTTCCGCACTCTCGATCACCCCCTTGATCAGGGCGACCATCTCTGGCGGCTGGTCCAGCGCCTCGACGATGCGCTGCTTCACGTCGTCGCCATAGAGCGGCTCGATCGGCAGCTCGAGCTTCCCTGCATCCTTCAGCAGCGCGGGGTCTTCGAGCGTCGCCTTGTAGGCGGCGACGAGGAATTTGGCGCGGTCCTCCGGCACGCCCGGAGGTGCCGCGGTAAGCCGCGAAAGCTCGGCCTGGGACGCGATCAGAGCGGCGATCGAACGCCCCGCCGGGTCCTTGATGGCATCTTTGGCCTGCGGCGTGTCAGGATATTCGGCCGGTGGCGTGCTGCCGATCTGCAACAGCAGGCGGCCATAGCCGTTCTTGACGAAAGGCAGAAACGAGCTCAGCGAGCCCATGGACCCGTCCAATTCGCCACGCAGGATCGCCATTTCGTCCTCGCGGCCGCTATAGCCGGGGATATACTCGATATTGAGCTTGAGCGCCTCGATCAGCATCTTGATCTCGTTGTAGGAGGCGCTGCCGGGTCCGGCCCCGCCGAACTTGACCGGCTCCTTGGCGGCGCGCAGATCGTCGAATGACTTAATCGGCGATTTGGCGGAGACCATGATGACGCGGCCATCGGCGGCCGCCTTGCCGATCCAGGTCAGTTTCGCAAGGTCGAAGCGAATGCCCTCCTGCTTGAGCAGCTGGGCGTAGACCAGCCCGGTGTTGAACGTACCGATGGTCAGGCCGTCGGGCTTGGCGGCGTAAAGCTGGTTGGTGCCGATGATGTGGCCGGCGCCGGGCACGTTCTTGACCACCACGGTGGCGCCTGGCAGATGATTCTCCATGTGCTTGGCGATGAGGCGCGCATAGGTGTCGTAACCACCTCCGGGCGAGGTCGAGACGATATAGGTGATCGTCTTGCCCTTGAAGAACTCCTCGGCGGTCTGCGCCGACGCACCGCTCGCGAGCCCCACCATCGCGATGCCGATTGCGATGCCGGCCAGTCCGCAGACCGGCCGCTGGATTTTCCGTCTCATATCTTCCTCCCTGCAACTGCCGTACACGTGCTTCCCGGACGCTCTTGCGGCTGTTGCTGCTTTTCGCCGGGATGAAATTGCCGGCCGATTTGCCTTTCCTCTTGCCTTGCCAAAACCTCCATCTTGCCGACACATTTCGCCGCGCTGGCAAGGCCGCGGCGGCCGGGCCTTCAGCCTGTATGGGATTTCGCTTTCTCCAACTGCTCGAACCAGCCGAACCCCATCTCCCTCAAGATGCGGTTGGACATAACGATGATCCGCGCCTCGTTTTTCGGATCGCCGTTGAAATGCTGATGGATCGAATAGGGCGGAATATAGACGAAATCGCCCGTTTTCCATTCGAACTTGAGTGGCTCGGCTTCCCAGTCCCAGAGGAACTCCTCCTCGCAGTCGAACTTCACGTCCCAGTGCAGGTCGTAGCCGCGGCCCTCGACGACGTAGAACACCTCTTCGGCGAGGTGGCGGTGCTTGCCTGTGGCCTCGCCGGGCGGAATGAACTGCATGTAGATTTCCATGCAGCATTCCACGGTGTTCATCTTCTCATGCACCAGATGCTTGATGCGGCCGTCGGGTGAATCCTCCCACGGCATTTCGGCCGCCTTCATGACATTGACGAGGCGGGTCGGGTAGTCCTCGCGGAAGCGGGCCGATTCCTCTAGCGCCTCGGCATAGTAGCGGGCTTTGGCGTCGCCCGATCGGGCGGTTGCGTTTTCGTCTGTCAACGCGGCGTCCTCATCGGCTTGTTGCCTAAAGCTTTTCCGGCGGGCGATAGTCGTCCTGCCCCGGCGCCGGCACCTTGGGCGGATATTCGACCACCTTCTGGAAAATCATGTGCATGAACAGGAACAGCGGCTTGGCCTTCATGATCAGCACCACCAGCTCTTCCTCCGGATCGGCATTGAAATGCTGGTGGACACAGGCGTTCTCGACCAGCATCAGATCGCCGGCCTCATAGTCGATGCGGCGGCCGTCGTGAATGTCGTAGCCGCGGCCCTTGAGCACGTAGAAGCAGGCGGAATTCATGTGGCCGTGCTTCTGGCCATGACCGCCCGGCGCGATGGCGTCGAGGTGACATTCGATGGATTGGGAAACCTTGACCGCCTGCGGGTTGATGATCTTCTTGCCGAAATTCTGCGGCCCGCCCTTCCACTTCCAGTCGTTGGAGGGGTAAACGCGCGGCTGGTCGAGCAGTTCGCGCACCAGCTCGCCATAGGTGCCCTCAAGGGCGCGCACGAAGGTCCGCTTCTTCTGCCAGCGCTCCCAGACCGCGGCCTCCGGCTCGTTGTGGCCGTGCTCAGGCGCTTCGCGCTTGCTCATGTCAGGCTCGCCTTCCTCGTGCATGGAGGCTCCCTTTACCGCAACAAAATAACCTTGGCCGGCCACCGCCGCGGCCGCCCATGCCACAATCATTGGACTGGCAGCCAGCGTACCAACCGCTCCCGGGCGGCGCAAAAGCAATAACGAAATGGCTATTGTACCAATCCGCTATCGCTGGCCGCGATCCCGGCATCGGGGCCGCCATGCCACGATCGTGCCGATCGCCGATAAGATTATGGCAGGCGGCAGTCTGAACCCGCCGGTCGGCATTGGCAAGATGAAGACCGGACGGCGCTGTGATAGGCTCGAAAAGGTCGAATCGGGAGGTGTTCATGGGTCGGATGCGCATCTTATGGGGCTTGGCGGCGATGGGGGCGGCGCTGACTGTGTCCGGCGGGGCGCGGGCCGATGCGATCGACGGCAATTGGTGCTCGGCCGATCATCGGCACTTCGCAATCGCCGGGCCACGCATCACCACCCCGGGCGGGGCGCAGATTGTCGGCCGCTACGACCGGCATGGCTTCCTTTATAGAGTGCCGGAGGGCGAGCCGCACGCCGGCGCCCAGGTGGTCATGGATCTGATGAACGAGCAGACGGTTCATCTGCACATGCGCGGGGCGGAGTTCGGCGACAAGCCGAGCGAGCTCGAAGTGTGGAAGCGCTGCGAGGTGATCAGCTAGATCGGCTCCGGGCCGCCGGCCTCGAAACCAGCCGGGATTCACGTTACAAGGGCGGCGCCGTCGCGGTGGGCGGAAGGTCGCGGCTGCGGCGAAGACATCCGTTCGGGAGACATCATGAAACTTGAAAGCTACGTTGAAGGACGCTGGCAGGCGGGCGCGGCCGAGGGGCGTCCGCTGGTCGACCCGGTCAATGGCGAGGTGCTGGGCCATGTGGACGCCACCGGCATCGACGGTGCGGCGGCGCTCGCCCATGCGCGCGACGTCGGCGGGCCGGCGCTGCGCGCCCTGACATTCGCAGAGCGCGGGGGGCTGCTGCGCGCTATCGCCGACACGCTCACCGCCAACCGCGAGGCCTATGGCGAGATCGCGCGGCGCAATTCCGGCAGCACGGCGCTGGACGCCTCGGTCGACATCGATGGCGGCATCGTCACCCTCAAGGTCTATGCCCGCTACGGCAAGGATCTCGGCGACAAGCGCATGGTGGTCGAGCCGGGATCGGTGCAGCTTGCCAAGGAGGACGTGTTCCGCGCCCGCCATTTCTGGACCACGCTTCCGGGCGCAGCGCTTCATATCAACGCCTTCAATTTTCCCTCCTGGGGCCTGTGGGAGAAGGTCTCGGTGGCGTTTCTGGCCGGCGTGCCGGCGGTTGCCAAGCCGGCCAGCGCCACCGCCTGGCTCGCTCATCAGATGGTGCGCGACGTCGTCGCCGCCGGCATCCTGCCTGAAGGCGCGCTGTCAATCGTTTGTGGCTCCGGCGAGGGTCTGCTCGACGGGCTGCGGCCGAACGATGCGCTGTCCTTCACCGGCTCGGCCGACACCGCGCTGACGCTGCGCACGCACCGGAACGTTCTTGCTTCCGCCCCGCGCATCAACATCGAGGCCGACAGCATTAACGCCACCATCCTCGGCCCCGACGCGAAGCCGGGCGATCCCGTGTTCGATCTCCTGGTGCGCGAGGTGATGAATGGTTTCACGATCAAGGCCGGGCAGATGTGCACCAATATCCGCCGCATCCTGGTTCCCGCCGAGCGCCTGGGCGCGGTGCGCGACGCGCTCGCCGAGAAGATGGCCAAGGTCAAGGTCGGCGACCCCGCCGGCGAGAGCGTGCGCATGGGCCCGCTGGTCTCCAAGAGCCAGCAGGCGGCGGCGTTTTCCGGGATCGAGGCGCTCAAGGCGGATGCCAAGATCGTCTCCGGCGGCGGAGTTCCCGACGCGCTTGCCGGCGGCGACCGGGACAAGGGCGCCTTCCTTGCCCCGACGCTGCTCGAATGCGCTGACCCGGACAAGGGCAAGGCGGTGCATGAAATCGAGGTGTTCGGCCCGGCGGCGACGCTGATGCCCTATCGCGACGGCAGCCACGCGGCACAGCTCGCCAATCGCGGCGGCGGCTCGCTGGCGGTCAGCCTGTTCTCCGACGATGCCGATTTCACCGTCGCGACGGTGGCCGCCATCGCGCCGGCGCATGGCCGCATCATGACCGTCGATGAGACCGTGGGGAAGAACCACACCGGCCACCAGATGGCGCTCGCCCATTGCGTGCATGGCGGGCCGGGACGGGCCGGCGGCGGCGAGGAACTCGGCGGGCTCAGGGGCCTGCGCTTCTACATGCAACGCTCGGCCGTGCAGGGCGATCCGGCGCTCATCGACCGGCTGGCGGCGGAATCCATCGAAGCGGCGCTGTGAGGTCGAAGGACTGTCAGGCGAGAAAGGCGTCGTAGACGCCGAGGATCTCCGCCGATTCGAAATGCAAAAAATGCCCGACCTCCGGGATGATCCGCACCTCGCAGTCGCGGATCAGACTGGCGGCAAGCGCGGCATCCTCGGCGTCGAGAATGGCATCCTTCTCGCCGTTGACGATGAGCGTCTTGGCCCGGATTTTTTTCAGGTCGGCGAAGCGCTTGATGTCCGACGCGCTCTCGACGAAATCGACATGGGCATAGAAAGCCAAGCATTTGTCGCGGTTCATGGTGCGGAACTGGTCGATGATGCGGCGCTTGTAGGAGTCGGGAATATCCTGGCCGAAGCGGTCGATGATCAACCTGCCGACATCCTCCGGGCGGTTCTCGTTGTAGAGACGCTTTCCTTCGCGAATAAGCTCGCTCATTGCCCGGGTCGGTTTGACGCCGAACCCGCCCAAGATGATCTTTTCTGCGGCGTCCGGGTGGCGCGCGGCATAGATGGCGGCGACGATGGTGCCCCAGGAGGCGGCCGCGATGTGCACCGGCCCGTTATGCTTCGTGGTCTCGATGACGCGGGAAAGCGCGGAGACCTGCTCGTCCAGCGATATGGCCGCGGGGCCGTATAGAGTCTCGGATCGGCCCTGGCCGGGCAGATCGAACACGACGACGGTGAAGTCGCGACAGAAATAGGCGACGAACGACTTCCATACCGCCATCGTCTGCTGCGCACCGCTGACACAGACGATGGTTTTCGGCGCTTCGCCGTAGGTCCGGTAGGGAACAACGAACCGGCCGTCCCTGATTTCGCCTTTTCGGATCCTCACGCAGCTGCTCTCGAATGGGGGGCCGGCACGGCACCTCCCGGGTCGATCGGACAAAAGCGCACGTGGGGAACAACTCGGCCCGAGCGAACACTTTCCCGCGGCGACGGCAATGGATTGATTGAACCAGATTTCCCCAATGCCCCTTCGGTTCAAGATATCAGACTAAACTTTTGACCCGTTGCGTCAATCCGGCCAATTGACGCCTCAATCGCGCGCCATCGAGCCGCTGCCGTCACTGCTCGTCGATCTCGGTGATGTCCATGACGATTGGGGCATGATGGTGGACGGTGTGGGCGCCGAAGGGGCTGCCGCGCACCAGCACGGTCTTGCCGACGAAACGGTCGATCTCGGCATGCACCGCCTCGTTGCTGGAATAGAGATGAATGGTGTCGGCGGTTTCGACGCGGAATTCGGGATCCGGGTCGTCGAGGCAGATGGGCACCGGCAGGCTCAGGACATAGGCGCTTTCGGGCCGGCCCGCGGCGTCCTGGAATTGGCCGATGTCGAGCCGGCCTTCGGCAGTCTCATCATCGGCATTGGCCTGCATGCAACCGTCTGCTGCCGCGGCGGGCGCCGCGAACAGCAAAGCGGTGATGACGGCACAAGTCCAATAACGTCTCATGGCGTAAGTCCTAAACCGAAATCCATCTGATCCGAATCGGATTTCGGCCCTATCTATTTGGTTGAGCATGTTCGTCTCGCAAAACCGGTTCCCGCTCCTTGCGGAACTTGCTCTAGATCTTGAATTCCTCCAGCGTTGCCGGGTGGAACAGATCCTCGATCTTTAGCTTGCGCTGCGACAGGCCCTGGGCATGATGGTGGCGCAGGAAGGCGTTGAGCGTGACCGCGTTCTGCCGCGCGCCGTAGGTCCAGAAGTCGCGCCCCATCTGCGCCTGCGTCCGCTCGAGCTGTTCGGCGGCAAAAGGCAGCATCACCTTTGAGGCGCTCAAATCCTCAAGTTTTTCCAAACCGATCCGCTTGGCCCCGATCAGCGCCTTCAGAACGGCGGCGGGAAGCCAGGGATGGGCCTCGGCGAGGCTCCGGCGCACGCCGATGAGATGCATGATCGGAAAGATCCCGGTGCGGTCGTAATAGTCGCGTGCGGCGGCTTCGGAGTCCGGGAACAGGCGGCCGACGTGAGGATGCTTCTCGCGGTAGCAGGACGGCGCGCGCGGTCCCATCATCGCGTCGATCTCGCCTGCGGCGAGCAAGCCTGCGAGCGTCGCTTCTGCCGGCGCGTCCTCAAGTCGCACATTCTTGGGTAGGTCGACGGCGATCTTCTCGATGCGTCCCGGCTCCTCTATGCCGGCGCGCACCCAGACCATGTCGGCGGGCTTGACGCCGTAATCGTCCTCGAGCAGCGCGCGGGCCCAGACGTTGGCGGTGAGCTGGTATTCCGGCAGGCCCATGCGCTTGCCCTTCAGGTCTTCCGGCGTGCTGACCCGGTCGGTGCGGACATAGATCGAGGTGTGGCGGAAGGCGCGGGAGAGAAACGCCGGCACGCCGACATAAGGACAGTCGCCGCGTGCCGTCCGCACCGTGAAGCTCGACAGCGACAATTCGCAGATGTCGAACTCCTCGTTGCGCAAGGCGCGGAAGAAGATCTCCTCCGGGCCCAGCGGCATGACCACCGGATCGACCCCGTCAATGCCGACGGTGCCGTCGATCAGGGCGCGCGTGCGGTCATAGTCACCGATCGCGACCGAAAGCCGCAACTTGCTCATATCGATGCTCTCTCCCGTCTTTGCATGAGGCCCCTCCTGTGGCGCAAATCGGCCGCTGCCGCAAGATTGATTTGGCCGTGGCGAACCCTTATTTCTTGCCTGACCGGCCACATGTTCCAGTTCCAGCCGCACGATCGAGACGAGGGGTTTTTTTGGGCGATGAGTTACCGCACGCTGGGTCAGTCTTGCCTGAGGGACGAGGACGAGCGTCTGATCACCGGCGCCGGCCAGTTCACCGACGATGCGCATCTAGAAGGCGAGACCTGGCTTGCGGTCGTCCGTTCGCCGGTCGCCGCGGCAACGATCACGGTGCTCGATATCGGCGAGGCGAAAGCCATGCCCGGCGTCGTGGCGGTGCTGACGCAAAGCGATGTGGAGGCGGACGGGATCGGCGAGATTCAGCCGCGGACCCGATATGGCCGTCCCGGCGGCCGCGACATGGCCGAGACCCGCTACACGCTGCTCGCCAAGGACCGGGTCCGCCATATCGGCGAGCCGGTGGCGGTCGTCGTCGCGGAAAGCCGCGCCGAGGCCGAGGACGCCGCCGAGGCGGTGATGGTCGACTACGACATCCTGCCGGCGGTGTGCGACGCCGCCAAGGCGGTGAAGCCGGGCGCGCCGGCGCTGTGGCCGGACGCGCCGGACAACATCGCCTTCGTCTTCGAGCGCGGCGACCGCGCGGCGGTGGAGCAGGCGTTCGCCGGCGCCGATCACGTAACCCGTCTCGATTTCCGCGTCACCCGTGCCTCGGCCAATCCGATGGAGTCGCGCGCGGCGCTCGCCCTGCATGATGAAAAGACCGGCCGCTCGACCCTGTGGGTCGGTACCTCGCAATTGCACCGGCTGCGCCACGCGCTCGCCGACAACATTTTCGGCGTCGACGACAAAGAGTTGCATCTGGTCTCGCCGGACATCGGCGGCAGCTTCGGCATGAAGAGCGCGGCGAGCCGCGAGGTGGCCCTGACCCTGTGGGCGGCGCGCAGGCTCAGGCGGCCGGTGCGCTGGACGGCGACGCGTTCGGAATCCTTCCTCTCCGACTATCACGCCCGCGACAATGTCTCGACCATCGAGCTGGCCCTCGACGAGCAAGGCCATTTCCTAGCCTTGAAGCTCAGGACGCTGGTGGGCCTCGGCGCCTATGTCGGCCCCAATTCGGCGGGCCCGCCGACCAATCACGTCGGAAGTCTCGCCGGCGTCTACCGCACCCCGTACATCTTTGCCGAGGTGACAGGCGTGCTGATCAACGCCCAGCCGACCGCACCTTATCGCGGTGCGGGGCGGCCGGAGGCGATCTACGCCATCGAACGGGTCATCGACGTCGCCGCCGCCGAGCTTGGCATCGACCGCTTCGAATTGCGCCGGCGCAACCTCATTCAGCCGGACGAGATGCCGTTCAAGACCGGGCTGACCTTCACCTACGATTCCGGCGATTTCCCGCGCAGCATGAAAATGGCCGAGGAAGCCGCCGACGTCGCCGGCTTTGCCGCGAGGCGGGCCGAGGCCAAGACGCGCGGCAAGCTGCTCGGACTCGGGGTCGCCAACGCCATCGAGATCGCCGGGGCGCCGGTCAACAAGCCGCTCGGCGAATTCGCGGAGACGAAATTCGACGCGGACGGGAACCTCACGCTTTTCTCCGGCTCGCGCGAGGTCGGCACCGGCCATGCGACCGTCTTTCGGCAGATCCTGGGTGAGCTCCTGGGCCTGAGCGCCGAGCGGATCAAGATCGTCCAGGAGGATACGGACCAGGTCGCGAGCGGCGTCGGCACCTTCGGCTCGCGCACGCTCCTCAATGCCGGCGCGGTGTTCGGCAAGATTGCCGATGAACTCATCGCGCGCGGACTTGCGCTGGCGGCCAAGCATCTGGAGGCGGGCGAGGCCGACCTCGAATTCTCCGACAGCGCATTCCGCGTCAAGGGCACCGACCGGGCGATCGGCCTGCACGAGCTTGCCGCCAAGGAGCAAGGTGCCTTCGACATGGCACTCGAGGCCGGCGCCGACGGGCCGACCTTCCCCAATGGCTGCCACGTCTGCGAGGCCGAGATTGACCCGGAGACCGGCGCGGTCGCGATCACCCGCTACACGGTGGTCGACGATGTCGGCACGGTCGTCAACCCGATCCTTCTCAAGGGGCAGATCCATGGCGGCGTCGTCCAGGGGCTGGGCCAGGCCCTCGGCGAACGCATCGTCTACGAGGAGGAGACCGGGCAGTTGCTGTCAGGCTCGTTCACGGACTATCCGATGCCGCACGCCGACGAAGTGCCGATGATCGAGGTCAAGTCGAACCCGGTGCCGGCCAAGACCAACGCCCTCGGCATCAAGGGCGCAGGCGAAGCCGGCACCGTCGGCGCGCTGCCGGCGGTGATGAGCGCGGTGATCGACGCGCTTTCGGAATACGGCATCCGTCATCTCGACATGCCGGCGACGCCCGAGCGGGTGTGGCGGGCGATCCAGGACGCCAAGGCGAAATGACGCCCTATCCGCCCTTCTTGCCGAACCGGGGCTTGACCACTCGCTCGAATTGCAGGGGCACCACGGTCAGCGCGAACAGGATGCGCAGGATGTGGTGGACCGAGACGAAGGGCACGCTCAAGCCGAGCGACAGAGCGATCAGGCTCATCTCCACCAGTCCACCCGGCGAGAAGGCGAGGATGAGGGCGGCAAAGCTCGCATCCGAATAGTTGCGCAGCACGGCCGCAAAGCCGCAGGCGATCGTCAGCATGACCGCCATGCCCAGCCCGGACAGCGCAAAGGCGCGCAGCGTATCGCGTCCCGACAGACCCACCGACCGCACGCCGAGAGTCGTTCCGACGATGAGTTGGGTGAGGTTGACGAGCAGGGTGGGCGGCGTGGCGGCCGTCAGCCCGGCGACGTGCACGGCGGCCGAGACCAGCACCGGCCCGGAGAAGAGCGGGGCCGGGAGGCGCAGCCACCGGCCGACGATCACGCCGGCAAAGCCGGCGAGGATGAGGATCAGCGCGTCGACGAGCGTGAGCGACCCGCCGCCCCTGTCGAGCGTGACCCCGGCCGCGCTGCCGACCACTTCGCCGAGCGCCAGCGAGAAGCCGATGGGAATCACGAACACCGCGATCAGGATGCGCGAGAAATGCTGGGCGGCGATAATCCCGGTATTGGCCCCCGCTGCGCCGCCGAGGATGATCGACTCAACGAAGCCGCCGGGCGCCGCCGCATAGAACGCGGTCGCCGCGTCGTAGCCGCCGAGCCGGCGATAGAGGAAGAACACGCACCAGTGGGCGACGAGCAGGAACAAGGCCAGCCCGAGCGCGCTCGGCCACCAGCCGACGATGCCGAGAACCAGGTCCATGGTGAAGGCACCGCCGATCATCACGCCGAGCACGGGAATGAAGACCGCGCGCGAGGCCTCCGGCCATTGCGGCGGCGAACCGAACAATTTGAGCCCACCCATGGCCACGGCGCAGATCACGATCATCGGCCCAAGCAGCCAGGGCAGGGGCATGCCGATCAGATTGCCGCCGACGCCGCCGACGCAGGCCAAGGCCAGGGTCGCGAGCATCGCCTTCAGGTTGGTGCCGGGCGGGAGCAGTCGTCGGACGGACAGCTTCATTCGGGATTCTTGGGATTGCGCGATCGCGCGCCTACCGGGAACGCAAAGCCTTTTAGGGTGGATGGAGGCGATCCGCAATCCGCCATTAGCCGCATAAGCGGCCGTAAACCTCGTTGCGCAAAGCCGGCTGGCGCCATCGGATCGAGATGCTAGAGTGCGACTTGTGCATCCGGGGAGGGATGGTCGGAAGGCTTCAGGGGCATGGCAGACCGCGCGGGGCCGCACATTTTCGTCGCGACGCTGGTCGCGCTCGCCGTCGGCTTCGGTCCGGCCGCTCTCCCGGCGTTCGCCCAATCGAACCCGCCCGCAGAAGGCGCCCAGCCCAACGCCGTCGATGCCGAGTTCTGGGACAAGGTCAAGGACAGCGACGATCCGCTGCTCCTGGAAATGTATATCCGCGCCTTTCCTACCGGCGCGTTCGTGCCGCTTGCCCATGCGCGCATCAAGGCCCTGCGCGCGGGCGCCGACACCGGGGCCAAGCCGGCCCCGCCGCCG
>JAUYJB010000136.1 GCA_030688605.1 Hyphomicrobiales bacterium | reverse complement strand
TGCACCGCATCGCCCGGCGAGCCGCGCCTGGCCACGGCGCAAAATCATCCCGGTCAAATTGATTCCCTATAACCATGAACCGCTCTAGCCCTTCCCCAGTCCTTTCCTGACCGCGGACACTTCGGCGGCCGCCTGGGTCATCAGGAACCGGTCGTCGCTGGCGATCGTCACCAACTGGAATCCGTCGGCGATCCGCTTCAGCGCGACGTCTGCCGACGGCGTATGGATGCCGGCGGGCACCCCGTGGCGCTTGCACGCTGCGATGATCTTCTTGCGCGCCTCGACAACCGCGGTGTCGCCCTGGCCCGCGCGCGGCTGGCTGCCGAGCGCCATGGCTAGGTCGGACGGCCCGACATAAACCGCGGCGATGCCCGGCACAGTCAGGATTTCGTCGAGGTTCTCGATCGCCGCCTGGGTCTCGATCTGCGCCATGACCAGCGTTTCCTCGTTGGCGAAATCGTGATAGTCGCCGCCGCCGTGCGTCGCTCCTCCGCCGTAATATTTCGCCCGAATGGGCCCGAAGCTGCGAAACCCGACCGGCGGGTATTTGCAGGCGCCGACCAGAGCTTCGGCCTCCGCGCGGCTGTTGATCATCGGGCAGATGACGCCGTAGGCGCCGGCGTCCAGAATCTTCATCAGCCGACCCGGATCATTCCACTGCACCCGGACGATCGGGATGACCGGCGTCGTCGAGATCGCCTGAAGCATGGTCAACGCGACCTGGTAGTCGACGGCCCCGTGCTGCGTGTCGATGCAGATGGAATCGAATCCCTGGTGGGCCATCACTTCGGCCGAGAACGAGCTGGGGATGGAGCACCAGCCGTTGACCACCACGCCGCCATCTGCCCATATGCTCTTCAATGCGTTTTTTCTCACCAGCGCCCCTCCGATCTTGCGACTTGAGCTCCTCGCTCACTCCGTCTTCGGCTTAACGTGGAACAAATTTAAGGCTCCCAGTTGCCTGGATAGCAGCCAGAGCGCTTTGCGACCATATGGGATCGACTGGTTGGGTTAAATGGGCCCGACCGGCGGCATTGCGACGTTTGCGCGACCACATGCACTGCAGTTCTCGCTCGCCACGTAGACAAGCCGGGACTGAAGGGTTCCGATCTCCTCCCGACCCCGTAGGGCCGCATAATGCGATCTTGTATCCAAACAGGCAGGTGAAGTAGAAGGTCTTACAAATGAGGAGAAATTTCACATCCCATGACCGGCACGTCGAGGCCAGCGCAACCTTGCACAACGCGACAAGCCACCTCTACTAACGGTACCGACAGTCCATTCAGCTTGCGAGAATCACGATGACTTTCCCGGACAGCAAATTTGCCGACGCTGGAAGTTACGCTGGCGCCTATTTCGACCAAATCGCCGCGGCTGCCGCTTCGGTGGACGGGCAGAGGGTTGAGGAGGCCGCGCGGATTCTGACCAAGATCTACACCGCAGGAGGTATGGTCTACGCCTGTGGCAATGGGGGCTCGGCGGCAATCTCCAATCATCTCGTTTGCGACCACTGCAAGCTGGTTCAGACGGACACGAATCTCAGCCCAAGAGTCGTTTCGCTGAGCGCCACCATCGAGATGATTACGGCAATCGCCAATGATATCTCCTATGACGAGGTCTTTGTCTACCAGCTCCGCACCATGGCGAAGCCCGGCGACGCGCTGATCACCATCAGCTCCTCGGGAGATTCCGAAAATATCGTCCGCGCCGCCCTTTGGGCCAAGGAAAACAAGCTCCCGGTGATTTCCATGAGCGGATTTTCCGGCGGCCGATCTGCCGCAATCGCGGATGTGAGCCTGCATGTCGCCGCCGACAATTACGGCGTCATCGAGGATGTCCACCAGTCGCTCATGCACATTCTTGCCCAATATGTCCGCCAGGCGCATATGGGCGAAGAGGTCATCAAGCAGCGAAAATTCTAAGCGGCGCTCAAGTCTACCGCGCATGCAACACCCTGACCGGTGTCCGCTCCTGCTGCAAAATGAGGCGCAGGGGGATATGCCGATGGGACCCGGCCCGCTTGGCTTCGGCATAGGCTGCATGTTTTTCCGCCCCGGAAAACATTAGGAACACCTCTCTTGCGTCCAAGATCGCCGGCGCGGTGAGGGTCACACGGGGCTGGCGGGTATCCGTCCCCGGCACGGCAACGCAGATACGATCCTGTACGTCCAGGGCCGGATCCTCCGGGAACAGCGAGGCGAAATGGCCATCCCCGCCAAGCCCCAGATAGACCGCGTCGAACGGCCGCGTAATGGCTTTAAGCCGCGCTTCGCACGCCGTCTGACCAGCTTCGGGCGAGATCTCGCCTCCATAAAGGGCGACGAAGGTTGCCGCCTCGGCTGGACCCCGCAGGAGAAACGAGCGCACGAGCCCCTCATTGCTGTCGGGATGGCTCGGCGCAACCCAGCGTTCGTCGGTCAGGGTCACCGTAACGCGCGCCCAATCCACCTTCTTTTGCCTCAGCCATTGAAACACATGCCGCGGCGTGCGGCCGCCGGAAACAACCAATGAAGCCAGGCCTCGCGCGGACTGGGCCTCGCAGAGGGTCGATGCCAGAGCGTCTGCCAATGCGCGCGCGGCGCCGTCGAGAGCGTCAAAGGCGCGTTCCTCTACGCTCATGCGGGCTCGCCCCCTCCCCCCTTCTCTTCTCCGGACCGGAACGACAGGATTGGACGGACCAAAGAAGACCTAGAGCGGTTCATGGTTATAGGGAACCATTTGACCGGGATGATTTTGCGCCGTGGCCAGGCGCGGCTCGCCGGGCGATGCGGTGCATCGGCCAACAGCCGCAACACC
>JAUYJB010000135.1 GCA_030688605.1 Hyphomicrobiales bacterium | reverse complement strand
CCACCGAAGGCCGGGTTCTTTTGCGCCGTGGCGGTGTTGCGGCTGTTGGCCGATGCACCGCATCGCCCCGGCGAGCCGCGCCTGGCCCCGGCGCAAAATCATCCCGGTCAAATGGTTCCCTATAACCATGAACCGCTCTAGTTAGTGCGTCGCAATGTTGCGGCGGCGGTAGATTCCACCTTCCAGATCGCCGAAAACCTCCGGAACCTGCGGATGCCGGACCGGCTCGCCGGAGGTGTCGGGCAACAGGTTCTGCTCCGAGACATAGGCGACATATTCGGTCTCTTCGTTCTCGGCGAACAGGTGATAGAAGGGCTGGTTCTTGGCCGGCCTTATCTCCTCGGGGATCGACTGCCACCACTCGTCGGTGTTGGAGAAAGTCGGATCGACGTCGAAGACGACGCCGCGGAAGGGATAGATCCGATGCCGGACGACCTGACCGATCTGGTACTTCGCGCTGCGCGGCTTTGTCATGCCCATCCACGCCCCCTAACTGAATCCACCGCTCAAGTGCTGATTCGGCGAATTCACCTATCTCTACCCCCAGCCTTACGATTTAGAAAGGAGTGCGGGCGCGGTGTCAACGGCGCAATTTGTCGTCAAAGACCGTAATCGGCGGCCTTGTCGGGGTCCCTGGCGGCGACGAGCCGCGCCAGGTCGACGATGACCTTGGCCTGCTTCCAGGTCGCATCGTCCTGCATCTTTCCGTCGATCATCGCCGCGCCCGTCCCGTCGGGCATCGCCTCCAATATGCGGTTGGCGAAGCGGACCTCCTCGGCATCGGGGCTGAATACCCGCTTGGCGATGTCGATCTGGGTCGGGTGCAGCGACCAGGCGCCGACGCAGCCGTGCAGAAAAGCGTTGCGGAATTGCGCCTCGCAGGCGGCCGGGTCGGAGAAGTCGCCGAACGGCCCGTAAAACGGCTTTATGCCGCAACTGGCGCAGGCGTCGACCATCTTGGCGAAAGTGTAATGCCAGAGATCCTGCTGGAAAAAAGCCCGCTTGCCGTCGCCCCCATCCGCGGCGGCGTCGGCAAGGATGCCGTAGCCGGGATGGCCGCCGCCGATGCGGGTCGTCTTCATGCGCCGCGAGGCGGCGAGATCCGCCGGCCCCAGGCTCATGCCGTGCATGCGCGGGCTGGCGGTGGCGATCTTTTCGACATTGGCCACCCCTTCGGCGGTCTCCAGGATGGCGTGAATCAGGATCGGCTTGGAGACATCGTGCTTGGCTTCGAGTTGGGCCAGAAGCTGGTCGAGATAGTGGATGTCCCAGGGGCCCTCGACCTTGGGCAGCATCATCACGTCGAGCTTGTCGCCGACCGCGGCGACAATTTCCGTGATGTCGTCGAGCGCCCATGGGCTGTTGAGCGCGTTGACCCGTGTCCACAGGCCGGTGTCGGCGAAATCGTGGCTCCGCGCCATGTCGATGAAGCCGGCGCGCGCGGCCACCTTCTCGTCGGCCGGGACGGCATCCTCGAGGTTGCCGAGCAGGGTGTCGACCTCGCGGATGAGCTGCGGCACTTTGGCGCGCATTTTTTCAACATGGGGCGGCATGAAGTGGATCATCCGCTCGAGCCGCACCGGCAGCTCGCGATAGGGCGCCGGCGCGCCGACGGCAAGCGGACGATAGAAATTCGCCGGCAATCTCATATCCTTGCCTCGCTCATTGCCCGGCTGGCCACCGCCATGGCCGGTTGACCCTTTTGGGCAAACGGTCTACGGCACCGCGACCCGAAATACCAGCCCGGATGCAGATATCCCCGATGCCGAGCGGCCTGCCTCAGCGGCGGAATTCCTTAGTGCAGCGGCGGCGTCCGGCCGGTCACCCGACCGGCGACCGCCGTCGCGATTCAGGGAGGCTCACCTTGTCCGATCAACCACTTTCCGGCTTGAAAGTCCTCGATTTCACAACCCTCGTGCCGGGGCCGCTGGCGAGCCTCATCCTCGTCGAGGCCGGCGCCGAGGTCGTCAAGATCGAACGCCCGGAAGGCGAGTATATGCGCCACCGGGAGCCTCGCTGGGGCGAAGAGTCCGCGATGTTCGCGCTGCTCAACCGCGGCAAGCGGAGCCTTGCCCTCGACCTCAAGGCGCCCGGCGCGCTTAAGGCGCTCGAGCCGCTGATCGGCGAGGCCGACATCCTTCTCGAACAATTCCGGCCAGGCGTCATGGACCGACTCGGCCTCGGCTACGAACGATGCCGGGCCATCAACCCGCGTCTGATCTATTGCTCGATCTCCGGCTATGGCCAGCGCGGACCGAAGGCCCGGGAAGCCGGTCACGACGTCAATTTCGTCAGCGAGGCCGGGCACCTGTCGATACCGCCGGAAGCGGCCGAACGGCGGCTCTTGCCGCCGCCACCGGTCGCCGATATCGGCGGCGGCACCTTGCCCGCGGTGATCAACATCCTGCTCGCGCTCATCAGCCGGCAGCGCAGCGGAAAAGGCGCTCATCTCGACATCGCCATGTGCGACGGCATGTTCCTGTTCAGCTGCTGGGGCGTGACGCAGGGTCTCGCCACCGGCATCTGGCCGAAGCCTGGGGCCGAGCGCCTGAGCGGCGGCTCGCCGCGTTACCAGGTCTATCCGACCAAGGACAAGCGCTTCGTGGCGGCGGGCGCCTTGGAGGATCACTTCTGGGCGAATTTCTGCGCCGCGATCGGGCTCGAGGAACGCTACCGCGACGATGATGCCGATCCCCAAGCGAGCATCGAGGCGGTGCGCCGTCGCATCGCCGAGAAGGACGCCGAGCATTGGCGCACCGTTTTTGCCGACGCGGATTGCTGCTGCTGCATCGTCGCCACCCTGGAAGAGGCGGTTCAGAACCCGCATTTCCGCGCCCGCGGCCTGTTCGACCGCAAGATCGTCAACGAGGCCGGCGCGCAATCGCCGTCGCTGCCGCTGCCTCTCGCCGACATGTTCCGCGAGCCGCCGGACCGCGTCAGGAGCGCGCCCGCGCTCGGCGCCGATAATGACGCGCTTCTCAAACGGTCCTAAAGCGGCTCGCCGCGCATGATCCGCGATGCGGTTCCCGGCTCCTCGATGCCGAGCTCCATGATGAGGCGGCGCAAGGGGCCGAGCCGCTGCAACAGATAAAGGCCGGCGCCGCGGGCCGCCTGCAGCGGCAGAAAGCCCGAGAGGACGGAGCGGTTCAGAAGATCGATGGCCGTGGTGCGGGCTTTCACATCGGCGCGGCGCCGGCCCGCGTAAGTCTCGAGAAGCGCCTTGTCGCCGGGGTCCTTGCCGGCCCTCCAGGCGTCGGCGACAAGCTCGGCCAGGTTCGCCGCGTCGCGAAAGCCGAGATTGAGCCCCTGGGCGCCGATCGGCGGCACCACGTGGCCGGCTTCGCCGATGAGCACGATGCGCCGGGCCGCCATGGCGCTGACCGTAAGGACGCTGATCGGAAAGGCCGCGCGCGGGCCGACCGCAAGCACGTCGCCGAGAATGGCATAGGATCTTTGCCGCAGCTCCTCGGCGAGCGCGGCGTCGTCGAGGGCCATGAGCCGGCGCGCCTCGGCGGGCCGCACCACCCAGACGATGCTCGAGGCGCGGCCGGGCAGGGGCACGAAGGTCAGCGGCCCGGAATCGGTGTGGAACTCCGTCGAGACATTGTCATGGTCGATCTCGTGGGCGATGTTGAAGGCAAGCGCCATCTGCTCGTAGCGGCCCTCCGAAGCGGTGATCCCGGCGGCCTTCCGGCACGGCGAATTGCGCCCGTCCGCGGCGGCGACGAGCGGCGTCGAGAAGGCGGCGCCATCCTCGGTCTCAAGGCGCACCGCCTGTTCGCCGGGTGTCACGACGGCAATCTTGCGCCGGTCGACGCTCAAGCTCGTTACGGCGGCGGCGCGGTTCTCCAAGGCTGCGACCAGGATGCCGTTCTTGACGTTGTAGCCGAACGGACCGCCGCCGATTTCCCTGCAATCGAAGGTCACCTCCGGCGCCCGCAACAGCCTTCCGGTCGCATCGACGATGCGCATGACGTTGAGCGGCGCGGCGTCGCCGGCGAGCTTGTTCCATACGCCCGCGGCCTTCAGCACCTCGACCGAGCCGCGCAGAAGCGCGGTGGTGCGGGTGTCGTTGGGATCGGCGGGCGGCGCGAACAGCCGCACCGGCACCCCCGCCGAGGCGATCAGGAGCGCGGTCGCGAGCCCCGCCGGCCCGCCGCCGACGGTCACGATCTCGCCCGAACTTGGATGCTTCGCCATGCGCGCCATCGTTTCTGCCTATAGCGCGGCGGAGAGCCTGCGTCATTCCGGTTTCATCGCCGGCCGCCCTCGCGTATAAGGCGCGCCAATCTGCAACGGCGAAAGCGAACCTTCCATGAGCGCGTGGAAGAAGCACAAATCGGGCGAGCATCCTGCAGCCGTCGCGCGGCGCGCGCGGGAGATTTCGGAGCCCGCCACCCTGCGGATGTCGGCCAAGGTGCGCGAACTGCGGCAGGCCGGCGTCGAGATCGTCAATCTGACCATCGGCGAGCCCGATTTCGACACGCCGGACGCGGTCAAGGACGCGGCCAAGGCGGCGCTCGACGCCGGCCAGACCAAATATTCGCCGATCGCCGGCATTGCCGAGCTGCGCCAGGCGGCCGCCGAAAAGCTCAGGCGCGACAACGGCCTCATGTATGACGCGGACGAGATCGTCGTCGCCAACGGCGCCAAGCAGGCGATCACCAATTGCTGCATGGCGTTCCTGGAGCCCGGCGACGAGGTCATCATCCCGGCGCCCTATTGGGCCGCCTATCCGAGCGTGGTCGAGTTCTCCGGCGGTCGCCCGGTCTTCGTCAAGACGCGGGTGAGGGAAGGCTTCAAGCTCACGCCCGCGGCGCTTGCCGCCGCGCTGACCCCGAAATCCAAGCTTCTCATGCTCAATTCGCCCTCCAACCCGGCCGGTGCCGTCTATACCCGCGCCGAGCTTGCCGGTCTCATCGACGTGGCATTGGCCCATCCACAGTTGTGGATCATGTCCGACGAGATCTACGAGCGCATCGATTTTACCGGCCGCCATGCGAGCGTCGCGACGCTTCCAGGCGCCTGGGCGCGCACCGTCACCATCAACGGCGTCTCGAAGGCCTTTGCCATGACCGGCTGGCGCATCGGCTATACGGCGGCACCGATGCCGGTCTCGGTGGTGCTCCGCAAGATCCAGGCGACGCTGACCGGCGGCGCCAATCCCTTCGCCCAGGCTGCGGCAGCCTTTGCGTTGCGCGGGGCCGGCGCTGCGACCGAGCGCATGCGCGCCGCCTACCAGGCGCGGCGCGACCTGGTGCTCGATCTCCTGCACAAGGTCCCGGATGTCAGGGTCAGCCGTCCGGACGGGGCTTTTTACGCCTTTCCCGACGTCAGCGCCTATTTCGGCCGCACCGTCGACGGGCGGACGATCACCGATTCGACCGAAATGGCCGACTATTTCCTGGACGCGGCGCGGGTCTCGACCGTACCCGGGGCCGGCTTCGGCGACGACCGCTGCATCCGCATCTCGACGGCGGCAAGCGAAGCGGAACTGCGCGAGGGGCTCTCGCGCGTGGCCGGCGCGCTCGCCGCCCTGCGCTGAGCGTGCGCCCCTGCACGAATAACGGGCGCGAACAAGTGGAAGGGCCGTGATGATCGAATTGATCTATTCGCCGCAAATCTGGATCAGCTTCGTCACCTTGACGGTGATGGAGATCGTTCTCGGCATCGACAATATCGTATTCATCTCCTTGCTCGTTTCCCGCCTCAAGGAGCCGCAGGCGACGACCGCGCGGCGCATCGGCCTGTCGCTGGCGCTGATCATGCGCGTCGCGCTACTTCTGGTGCTGACCTGGATCATCGCGCTCACCCAACCGCTTTTCTTCCTGCTCGATCACCCGGTCTCCTGGCGCGACCTGATCCTCTTGGCCGGCGGTCTGTTCCTGTTGTGGAAGGGGACGCGGGAAATCCATATCGAGATCGAGGGCGGGGACCATGAGCGGCCGGCTTCGGCGGCCACGACCTTCGCCGCCATCGTCGCCCAGATCGTCGTCATCGACATGGTGTT
>JAUYJB010000134.1 GCA_030688605.1 Hyphomicrobiales bacterium | reverse complement strand
GGTGCCGTATCGGATTGTGTTGGAATTCGGCGTGACGCAGCCTCCGGCGGTTTGAAGGTATAGGTTCAGGCGGCCAGGTCAATCGGGCGGTCGGCGACCTTGGTGTTGAGCGTCTGCCATCCGTCGACCTTTCGCATGTTGATCTGACCGGAAGCGAGCAGAGCCCAGAACAACATGGCCGCGGTGTCGGCGGAGGGCAGCACCGTCTGGGTTTTGATCCGCCGCTTGAACTCCTCGTGGAGGCGTTCGATGGCGTTCGATGTCCTGGCGCTTCGCCATTGCGATGGCGGCAAACGGGTGAAGCGAACAGGGCGTCGCCGGCCTCTTCAAGGCTATCGGCGACGGCGTGGTGGCGAAGCCGCCACTTGCGGACAAAGGCCTTGCGTCGTTCTTCGATCTCCTCGGCCCTCGCGGCGTAGATCATGTCGGTGTAGTCGGCGGTGATCTCCTCGTGCAGGCGCTCGGGCGCGTGGCCGAGCAGGTTGCGATGCTTATGAACCGTGCAGCGTTGAAGGGGCACACTGTGGATCAGCACGAAAACGCAACCCCGCGCCAATCGCATCCAAGCGATTGAACATCTGAGGAAGGCGATGAAAGCAGAGGGCCTCTGATCGGCGCCGACGGGAACTCCCTGTCTCTTTCCAATGTTGCTGTAATTTCAATGACTTGACTTGACTTGACTTGACTTGACTTGAATGCCGGGCGGGGTCCCGCTTCGGCGCTGTTTCACACCTACGAGCATACAAGGCTGGAAGGGCTCCCCGAACGCGGCCACAATGTCGAGAATCCGCTCCAAGGATACGACGCCAGAGGTCCGTGTGCGCTCTGCGGTACATGCGCTGGGACTGCGCTTTCGAAAGCACGCCGCCGACCTTCCCGGCAAACCCGACCTTGCCAACCGGAGTAGAAAGTGGGCGATCTTCGTTCATGGATGCTTCTGGCATTCCCACGAAGGTTGTCACCTTGCTTCGAAGCCAAAGTCCAACTCGGCGTACTGGGCACCGAAGCTCGAGCGGAACTTAGACCGAGACCGCCAAAAAATTCGCGAGCTTGAAGCGCTTGGCTACCGGGTTCTGCTTGTGTGGGAATGCGAGACACGCAACACAGAGACCCTGAAGGTGCGGCTTCGACGCTTCCTTGGGCCGCCAGGCCCTGTCGGCGGCCAGACGAAACATGTTTCAGAAACGGGTTAGAAGACGATGTCTTCCAGGGCGCAAGAGGCCGTTCCGACAACATCTTCGACCTCGGCTGCCTAGCGGTCCAGTCCTCGATGCGTCCGAACGTGCTGGCATTTCCACGCAAGCATCGGCATGGCCTCAATTCGCGCACGTATCGCTGGCTCAACGTCGAGCAGATCGGCATTGACTACGCCACGATCCAGAACGCTATCGAGGAACTCGCGCTCGTTCGCCGAAAGATCGAACAGGAAGGCAAACCTTTCCCGGCAGAGCGCAACTGTTTCCTCGATCCACGCATTGACGTCTTTTTTGCCGGCAAAGCTGTCGCGCGGCAGACAGATCGCGAGCTTCTGACGGAGTTCGCGCGGGTCGCCTTTGATGGCGTCGACCGACATGGTCCGCCAGTCGCGCCGCCCGCAAGCGCCGATGGCGAGCACAGCGGCCTTGATCCGGCTCCAGTCGAGTCGGTCGATCGATAGGATGCGGCGCGCGTCGAACAGATCGCGCGCGGCATGCCGGTCGACGAGTGCGACGAGCTTGCCGGCGACGATTTCATGGAGATCGAGGACGAGAACGTCGCTCGCCTGCATTTCGCCGAGAGGACGTGACTCCATGCGGGCCGCGCCAAACAGGGGCTGGCGCGCCATGTAGTTGACATCGAGCTCCAGTGTGGCGTTGCCGCCAAGCGCGGACGAGTAGCGCGACAGCCACTTGCCGCCGGCATGCTCGTCGGGCTGGCGGCGGACGCTGTAGCCCTGAGAAGTAAGGAGACGATTGAGCGCCGCATCGACGGTTGGGCGCTCGGTTTCCATCACGGCCCTGTCGAGCGCGCCTATGTAGTTCAAGTCGATATCGACCGAGAGCCGGTCGAGACCGAGGTGGAACACATTGAGCGCCGTGCCGCCCTTGAGGACGAGCCGCTCCGACAGGACCGGATCTCGGGCGATCTCCTGCAGCAAGTCCAACAGCCGCAGTACCTTTTCGAGCGCACCGAGCTGGTGCCCGGTGTCATCCGCAATGCGCTGCAGCGTTTGGGCCGAGGGCGCCGCCATTCACAGCCCCTCGAAGCGGCGTTCGACGACGTCGATGGGGAGAATGACGTTCCAGCCCTTGGCTGTCCTCCCCTCGCCCGATTTCGTGCCCAGAGCATATCGCGCCTGAGACGGCGCCAGCGTGCGGAGCGCTTCGAGCGCAGCGTCCGGCACACCCAGCCGTTTCTGTTCGCGCTCCAGCCAGGAGCCCAGAGCGCCAGCGGCCGTGGCATTGCCGAGCGCGCGCGCGTACCGGACCAGCGCTGCGGCGTCGACTCGTGCCACCAAGTCCAGCGAGTTGAAGAGCTCCTCCGCGCCTCCGGCGAGGTCATAGCGGTCGAACAGATCCGCAATCGTCCGCTCGATCGTCGTCACGCTGACCTCCAGCCCCAAGCGGTCGACCATCGTGACGCCGTCCGCCGATGCCCCATCTCGTTGGGCGAAGCCGCGCGGCGGCTTGACGAACCGGCAGGTGAAACCGACGGCTTCGAACACGCCGGGCTCACCGGGTGCGATCACCTGCACGTCATGGCCCTCGGTGTAGGCGCAGCCGTGCAGCTCGAGGGCCGAGTGATAGGCGATCACGCCGCCGCGGCGCAGTCGGGAGGCGGCCAGGAAGCGGTCGACAGACCATTTCCCGGCGTCGGCATGCTTGGGCACGGACGCGAAGACGCCCCGCGCGATGCGCCGGATGTTGCCCGCTTGAAGATGCTGGGTAAGCATCGCCGTTACGACCTTGTCGTCAGGGCGGCGGCCGACAGCAGCGGCGTATTCGGCGCGGCTGAAGACTGGGTGAGCGCTGAAGAAGGGCGCGGATATGAGCCGGGACATGGCGGTTTCGGACTTCACTTTGGTACAATCGACTGTAACTATATATGAGATATGGCTTCGCCCGTCAAGGGTAAAGCAGAAATCCGGACCAATTTACTCCTCTAGAATGGAACCAAGCCATATATAAGATATGGCTTTCTCCGATCTCAGGATAGAGAGCCTACTTCGTGGCCCCCTCCGCCTTCCGCCTGTTCCAGACGAGCTGCGCCTCGTTCCCGTCCTCGGACTGGAACAGGGCGGCGCTGATCGGTTCCGGCAGGCTCGGGTCGTCCAGGCGGACGCGCAGATAGTCCTTGGGCGTATCGCCGCCGGAGCGTGCGGCCCAGGCATCGCCGACGCGGGACTGGCCGACGAACACCCGGAACACCGGCGCGTTCTCGCTGTCGCGGTTGTCGTTCGGGACCAGCCGCACCTTCGTGTTGATCGTCAGCGTGTGGATGGAGCCGGTCCAGCCGCCGTCCTTGGCGGGCGTGAATGTGCCGATCACGGACATGGTCTTATTCCTCCTGGCTCGTGGTTGACGGGGGTTCGGATGGGGAGCGGCGGGCACGGCGGTGCCGCGCCGTCTCGACAGGCGCGTCGAGCGATACCTCCTTTCGCGCCTTTGCGAAGCCGCGGTTGCTTTCCAGAAACGCGCCGAGCATGAACGGGATCAGATCGGCGACGGCTTCGGCTTCTCCGTAGGCTTCCCGATAGATCGCGGCGTATTCGCGCAGCGCCTGGTTGAGGCCGGGACTCACCGTGATGGTGATCTTGACCGGCGTCCGGTCCGGCAGCTTGCCGAGCTTCAAATCGGACATGGGCCTGCTCCTTTCATCCGCGATAGGGCCTGAGCACGAGGTCCTTGTGGACGATCACGCGCAGCGGCCAGCCGGGGCGGACGGTGATGGTCGGCTGGATGTTGAGGTTCCGCTCGGTGATGCGCTGACCGGCGCGGCTGGCGTTCTGCTGGGTGGATTCCCGCAACGCCCGGACCAGATCGCTCTCCTCGCCGCCGAGGCTCAGCTCCGTGCCGACGCCGAGCAGCGTCGAGAGGACCACGCCCTTGATCAGCCGCCAGGTGTGGAAGTCGACCTCGTCCTCGAGCCCGGCGTAGCCGGCGGCATCGGTCGCGGGCAGATTGTCGATCTGAATGGAGGAGCCATCGGGCAGAACAATGCGCCGCCAGACCAGCAGCGCCCGGCTCTGGCCGAAGGCGATCACGCTGTCATAGCTGCCGATCAGCCGGGCGCCCTGCGGGATCAGCAGCGTGCGGCCGGTCACCGTGTCATAGACGTGCTCTGTGACCTGGGCGACGACGAGGCCCGGCAGATCCGAGTTCAGGCCCGTGACGAGGCTGGCGGCGATGATGCTGCCCGCCATCACCTGATGGGGCGACGCCGGCGTCTGGAGCGCGTGGGGATTGTAGATGCTCTTCTCGACCGGCTGGTTCA
>JAUYJB010000133.1 GCA_030688605.1 Hyphomicrobiales bacterium | reverse complement strand
GGCGGCGGCAAGGGGCTCAGCTATTACCGGCTGAAACCCGGCATGGAGAAGGCCGCGGCCTTCCTCGAGACCCGTCGCTACGCCGCCTATCTCGGCGCCACCACCGAGTTCACCAAGATGGAAGGACAGGCCCACAACGCCGCCGACAAAAAGCTCTACACGGTCATCAGCTACGCGCGAAAGGGCATGGTCGAGGGCGAGAACCAGGACCGTCCGCAGGACGACATCCGGCTTGCTGGCGACGCCAAGGACCTGAACTGCGGCATCGTCTATGAAAGCAGCATGACCGGCGGCCAAAACGACCGCGATGGCCATCCGATCGCCAGCGACTGGGTCGCCGCCGATATGGTGGCCCTCATCCACGGCGCAAGGCAGCCCGCGGGCGCGGCCGGCAGCTACGACAAATGCGTCACCGACATGGTCGCCAACGCCGACAACGCAAACTATTCGGAGGCCATGCGGACACTGTTCATCGGCGAGGATTCGGGCAACCACCTCAACAACTTCGTGTGGGCCTACAATGTCGACACCAAGGCGCTCGCCCGCATCTACTCGGCGCCCGCCGGCGGCGAGAACACCGGCCTTTCCGTCTATGACAATGTCAATGGCCGCGCCTATATCACCGGCAATGTGCAGCATCCGGGCGCGGCCGACGATCTGTCGGGCTACCCGGACGAGATCAAGGACGGCCTTCGCCACATGGTCGACGAGCGCGGCATCGTCGCCTATTTCGGCGGCCTGCCGGCGATGGTTCACGTGACAAAACAAGCCGCGATCCGCTGAATCGCTGACCTGCCAGCCAGCGTCGAAGCAGGCGGCCCGGCCCGGCTATCGTCCGGTCGGGCCGTTTCCCGTTGGCGATGTCGTGCAGTCGGGGCGGCCAAGCCGTTCGGATTTCGTGTTGACCTTCCAGTCTTAGGAAGGCTCAATGAGATCCCCGAGGCAGCCTTGCACAAGGAATGATCCGTCATGAACATCTCCGCGGCATCGGACCGCTCCGGCCTGCCGGCCAAGACCATCCGCTATTACGACGATATCGGCCTGGTGCGGCCGCAGCGGCGGGCGAACAATTACCGGGACTATTCGGCCCGCGACCTGCATACGCTGCGCTTCCTGCAGCGGGCGCGCGGCCTCGGCTTTTCCATCGAGGAGTGCCGCAGCCTGCTGGCGCTCTATGACGACCGCAACCGGGCCAGCGCCGACGTGCGGGCGCTGGCGGAAGGCCGCATCACCGACATCGACCGCAAGATCGAAGAGCTGAGATCGCTGCGCGCGACACTCGGCGCGCTGGTCGCCGCCTGCCACGGCGACGCGCGGCCCGATTGCCCGATCCTCGACAATCTGTCGGGTGAAAGCGGGTGAGGCGGCGCATTCTCGTTGCGGCCGCAGTGGCGGGGCTGATCGCCATCGGGGCATGGAGCCTCATGCCGGAGGACCCCGTGCCGCTGCTCGACGTGACCGTTCCGGCGCTCTCCGGCGAGGCGGCGGCAGGCGCGCGCCTGTTTGCCCGCTATTGCGACGAATGCCACGGGCCCGCCGGCGCCGGCAGCCAGGCCGGGCCGCCGCTCATCGACTCGATCTACGCGCCCGGCCATCACGGCGATGCGTCTTTCTATTCCGCCGCCCTCGGCGGCTCGCGCGCGCACCATTGGCGCTTCGGGCCGATGCCGCCGGTCGAAGGCATCACGGAACAGGAGATCGGCAGGATCATCGCCTTCGTGCGGGCGGTACAGAGAGCGAACGGGATCGAGTGAGGGCGACTTCATTACCCCTTTGGGAGTAGCGCGCGCAAGTTGTATCCGGAAGAAAACACGAACATCGGCTGCGCATATTGTCGCATTCTGCCCCACATTCGCCGGTTGTCATGAATGAAGACCGCCGTCCGTACATGGTCTTAGGCGGCAGCTATCCGCCGTGCCGACTTTTTGAGGGGCGGGGCGGGGGAAGAATGCGCTTGCCCGCAGGCTGAGGTCGATGGTATACCAGACAACCCTTGCGGGAGGAGGGAAATATGCCGGTAATGCGGCCGCCTGCGCGGCCGCGAATGAGCCCCAGCAGCCATGGTGGCGACGACCGGAAAGGGGATAAAGAACCCCCAAATGAGATCAAGAAGGGTGATCTTTTCCCCTTGACCAAGCGCTGAACCAAACTCGGTCGCGACATTCTGTCTGCGCTCCCGGGCCAAAGTCTCAAGAGCGTCAGGCGCTTTTTAAAATGCAAGACCCCAAGTCCCAGCTCATCGGGGCCAGTCGGAAGCAAGCCTCAAGCGGGTCTGACGATCCGCCGGTCATTCGGCTTGTTCCGATCGTTGACCGGCATTGCGCAATTTCCCGCATCTTCCACGCCCGCTCCAAGGCGCGCGCTGGGACATTTCCGGTTTCACCAAACGGAGGGATGCACACATGAGCACCGGTTCCGTGGAAGTCGTCTATCGCGGCATCTTCCAAAAGACCCTGGCCAAGAACATCTGCCGCGGGATTGTCTTGGCCGCCAGAAAAGATGGGAAAATCGGCATCGCGTTCGGCCGCTACGGCGATTCGCCCGAACGCAATGGCATCCCGGCCAAGCAGTTCGCGGTGGTCTCCGACACCGAGGAAGAGTTGGAGGAGTATCTTTCCCGGTACGAACCCGACAATAACGACGTGACCATGGCCGTCGACGACACGCTGTGCAAGGGCGTGGAGTCCTGGGCCTGGTACGGTCTGCAGCCGATCAACAAGCTGCTGGCCGAGAACGGCACCCTGTTGGTCACCTCGGTGCAATCGCCCAACAAGCTGATCAACTTCATCCACCGCAAGGGGGCGCCTTACAATCTGGCCGTTCTCAAGTCGCCCGCCAGCTTCTCGGGGCTTTGGGTGTTCAAGAACGATCACACGGACGTGCGCCTGCTCGGCGCGCTCGCCAAGGTGGCCCCGCACATCGTCAGCCTCGATTCCATCCTCAAGGCGATCAAGGAGCAGTGGAAGGACGACCTGAAGGTCGCTTCCGCCAAGAAGGCCTACGAGACGACCGAGTCGGCGTCCGTCAGCGCCGACCAGGGCAGCGAGGCCGAACCGTTCTCGTTCGACCTGCCGGGCTGGACCAAGATGGAGGAAGGTCTGGTCATCCGCGGCATGAAGGTGCACGCGGAAGGCGGGCGGGACGGCGGCTACGTTCCCGGACGCAACGAGGTGTTCAAGAAGTTCTCGACCCGCACCATGCGGCCGGTGATCAATTTCGACACCTGCACCAAATGCACGCTGTGCTGGCTGAATTGCCCGGACACCTGCTTCGACATCACGCCGGACGGCTTATACGACGCCAACATGGAGGCGTGCTGCGGCTGCGGCGTGTGCGAGGCCGTTTGCCCGGTGGAGCACTGCGTCACCATGGTCAACGAGGAAGCCTTCGACGACAATGCGAGCCAGTGGGAGATGTGGGTCAAGGACAACAAGGGCTATGCCGGCTGGCTGGCCGAAAAGATCACCAACCTGCCCGACCGCACCCATGGGTTCCATCATATAGGCCAATATGCGGAGGAAATCGCTCATGAGCGCGCCTAATCCAGCGACTGCGAAAACCGCAGAAACAACCGTTCCCGGCGGGCCAACGGGTCAGACGGAAGAGCTGATCAGCGGCAGCGAGGCGATTGCCCACGCTTGCCGGCTCGCCGACGTCGATGTGATCACGGCCTACCCGATACGGCCCTACGACACGGTTATGCAATATGTGGCGCAGATGATCGCCAATGGAGACTTCGACTGCGAATTCATCGTCGCCGAGAGCGAGCATTCTCAATTCGAGATCGTCAAGCACGCCTCGGCGGTGGGTGCGCGGGTGTTCGTCGGCTCCAGCGGCGTCGGGTGGTTCTACGCCTTCGAGGCGCTGGCGGTGACCGCGGGCCTGCGGTTGCCGATGGTCGCCATGGTCGGCAACCGGGCGCTCGACGACCCCGGCGCCTTCGGGGTGGAGCACAACGATGCGCTCGCGGTCAGGGACCTCGGCTGGATGCTGGTCTGGGTCGACAAGGCGCAGGAAGCGCTGGACACCGCGCTGATCGCCTATCGCGTGGCCGAGGATCCGCGCATCTTCCTGCCCTGCGCGATCAGCTGCGACGGCGCCTTCCTCACCCACTCGCAATCGATCGTCAACGTTCCCAGCCAGGCGATGGTCGACAGCTTCCTGCCCCGCTACAACCGGGGCGACAAGCAGTTGCATCCGGATAACCCGATCACCATCGCCCCGCAGGCGAACGAGGACTGGCTGATGGAGATGCGCCGCCAGAACGACATGGCGATGCGCCGCGCGCGCAACGTCATCATCGAGGCGTATGACGATTTCGGCGCCAAGTTCGGGCGCGTCGAGGAACCGTTCATCGAGCGCTACATGATGGACGACGCCGAAATCGCCCTGGTGGGAATGGGAACCCTGGCGATGCCGGTCAAGGTTGCCGTCCGCAAGATGCGCAAACAGGGCAAGAAGGTCGGCTTCGTGCGCGTGCGTTGGTTCCGCCCGTTTCCGGCCGAGGACCTCCAGGACGCGCTTGCCGGGGTGCACGCCGTCGGCGTGATCGACCGCGACTACGGCTTCGGCTCCGCCTTCCACAGCGGCGTGCTGGCCGGCGACCTGCGCTCGGCGCTCTATCCGATGCAGGACGGGCCGACGGTCGCATCCTTCGTCGCCGGCCTCGGCGGCCGCGAAGTGACCGCCGACAATGTCGCCGAAATCGCCGACATGGTGTTCGCCGCCGCCGAAGGGGGCGCCACCAATGACCGCGAAACCTACTGGATCGGAGTGCGGGAGTAGGGACCATGACAGACACAACCACCCAACCACTGGAAGACTATCTCGGAACCCAGGTTCTGGAGGCATGGAAGGGCCCCAAGAAGGTCCCGGCGGAGGAATATTTCACCTCCGGTCACCGCACCTGCCAGGGATGCGAGTCGGCACAGCTCATGAAGCTGATGGCCAAGGCGGGCGGGCCACGCTCGATCGTGCTTGGCTCAACCGGCTGCATGTATGTCGCCAATACGACCTACTATTCGACACCGTGGGCGATCCCGTGGATGCACACACAGCTTGGATCCTCGGGCTCGGCGGCGACCGGCACCGCGGCGGCTCTAAGGGCGCTGATGCGCAAGGGCAAAATGGACAAGGAGCCGATCAACGTCATTGCCGTGTGCGGCGATGGCGGAGGCGCCGATATGGGCCTGTCGGCCATTTCGGCGGCGCTCCAGCATACCCAGTACAATCTGCTGATCTTGATGTATGACAACGAGTCTTACGCCAACACCGACATTCAGGTGTCGGGGTCCTCGCCCTACGGTGTGAACACGACCTTCAGTCCTCCGGGCAGGAAGCGGCGCATCATGAACACGCGGTGGAAGAAGAATACCGCCGCGATGCTGGCCGCCGGCCATCCCGGCTGCAAGTACGTGGCGACCGTGTGCACGTCCTACCCCGTCGACACCATGAACATGGTGCGCAAGGCCTTGAGCATCGGCGGCCCGACCTTCATCCACTCTCTCGATCCCTGCCCCAAGGGCTGGGACTACGATCCGAGATATTCCCACGAGCTCGGCGAGCTTGCGGTGGAAACCGGCATCTGGCCGCTCTATGAGGTCGAGAATGGCGTCTTGAAGATGTACGGCCGCTCCGAGCGGATCAGGAAAGGGCAGTTCAAGCGCAAACCGGTCGAGGAGTATCTGCTGCGGCAGGGACGCTTCGCGCACTTCATCGAGGAAGACATCGCGCTGTTCCAGAGGAAGACCGATGAAATGTGGGAGAAGTGGTTGGTCCCCGGTGTGATCCCGTTCAGCGGAGCCTAGGGCCGTACCCGTACGACAGTGGCCCGGCGCCATCCGACCCGCAAGGGGAAGACGGCGCCGGCGGGTCTATCGCGCAATCGGGTTCGGCGCCGGCGCGGCTCCGCGGGCGATGCGGTTTTCCGGCGCGCCAAGGAGCCCTACAATCTCGACCCGCACCCGGTTCGCCCTCTTGCAGGAAGCGCGGCGGGTCCAGGAGGGCGCAAGCTCACCCTCATGGTCGAGTTCCCTGACGATCGGCGGCTTGACGATGGCTTCCTCCGGGCCGGGGCGGGCTCGACGAAGAAGCGTGACGACTGGCCTGGACCGGATCAGTCCGGGTCGGCGCGCTCGAGGCGGGGGGTCCTGGGAAGTCTCGGCCGCAGGAAACGGCCGACGAGGAGCGGCGCGAGGAAGCCGGCAATGGCGATCATCCAGATCCCGATCGCCAGCCACGAGCCCCACAGGATCGACAGATCGCCGTCGGAGATGGTCAGCGCGCGGCGCAGATTTTTCTCCATCTCGTTGCCGAGCAGCACGCCCAGGATGACCGGCACCAGCGGCACCTCGAGCTTGCGCAGGAAATAGCCGCCGACGCCGAAGGCGATCATCACCATGAGGTCGAAGGTCGAGCCGGATATGCCGTAGATGCCGACGAAGGAGATCATCGCCACCGCCGGCATGAGAAAGCGCGGCGGCACCATCAGCACCCAGACGAACAGGCTGACCAGCGGGATGTTCATGGCGAGCAGCATGAAGTTGGCGATGAACAGGGCGGCGATCAGGCCCCAGACCACGTCGGGGTTGGACTGGAACAGGAGCGGCCCCGGCGTGATGTTGAGCGTCAGGAGCATCGCCAGCAGCACCGCCGTGGTGCCGGAGCCGGGAACGCCGAGCGCCAGCATCGGCACCAGCGCGCCGCCAGCGGCCGCGTTGTTGCCCGCTTCCGGCGCAGCCACCCCGCGCGGATCGCCGTTGCCGAAGGTCTTGTTCTTGTCGGAAATCCGCTTTTCCGTCGTATAGGCGATGAACGAGCCGAGCGAGGCGCCGGCGCCCGGCAGCACGCCGGCGAGGAAGCCGAGCACGGTGCTGCGGCTCATCGCCGGGATCGACTGGCGGATCATGGCAAGCGGTGCCGTGACGCGCCCGAACGTCACCTTTTCGGCCAGGGTCCCGCCGCCGTGGCCCTCGAGGAACAGAAACACCTCTGAGATCGCGAACAGGCCGACAATGGCGACGAGGAAACTGATGCCGTCGTAAAGATGCACGACGCCGAAGGTCAGCCGCGGCACGCCGGTCTGGTGGTCGACGCCGATCATGGCGATGGCAAGGCCGATCGCCGCCGCGATCACCGCCTTCGCCTGGTTCTTGCTGGCGACGCCGCCCAGCGTCGCGAAGGCCATAGTGTAGAGCGCGAAATACTCCGCCGGCCCGAACAGCAGCGCCACCTTGACCAGAAGCGGCGCCAGGAAGACGAGGCCCCAGGTGGCGAAAAAGGCGCCGAAGAAGGAAGCGATGCCGGAAAGCGCCAGAGCTTCTCCCGCCAGCCCCTTTCTGGCCATGGGATGGCCGTCGAGCGTCGTCATCAGCGCCGGCTCGTCGCCGGGAATGTTGAGCAGGATGGACGAGATGCGGCCGCCATACATGGCGCCGTAATAGACGCTGGTGAGCAGGATCAGGGCGGGCGTTGCGGGCAGGCCGAGGGTGAAGGCGAGCGGAATGAGGATCGCCACGCCGTTCGACGGGCCGAGTCCGGGCAGGGCGCCGATGATGGTGCCGAGGAAGCAGCCGATCAGGGCAAGGAACAGATTCTGCGGCGTGAGAGCGATCCAGAAACCGTCGGCAAGCGAAGACAGCGCGTCCATGGCCTAGGGCCTGTTGACGGTTATGTTGCGGGTCCGGCGGGAGCCAATTTTTCCGCCTGCCAGAAGCAGGCGCCGCCGTGGTGCTTTCCCACCACAAAGCGTCTGCGACGCCGCAGGCGGGAAAATGGGCCCCGTCCCTGCGGGATTTGGCGCAATCGGCGCGATGCGGCGTCGCTCGTCCTCGAATATGCTAGGCATGTCCACCGTCCTCGCTCCTAGCCTCGCACCGATTTCGCTCAAACCAGACCTCGCAAGATAACCGTCAACGGGCCCTAGAACCCCCACGGGCCCCTGGCCAGCGACAGGCCCAGAACGAGATGGAAGATCACATAGATGCCAAGCGAGATCGATATGCCGGAGATGGCCGCATATGCCGGCGGCGAGCCGAGCCGCCAGCCGAGGACCGAGGCGGCGATGGCGGTCGCGACGACAAATCCGATCTCCGGCAGAAGTAGCGCATAGGCGACCATCACCACGACGGCGATACCGATCTCGAGAAAGCCGCCCACGCCCGGCCAGGCCGGCCGGGGATCGGGCCCGACCAAGGGAAACAGGCCCGCCAGGCCCAAAACGCCCCCGATGATGATCGGAAACGCCTTGGGCCCGAGCGGATCGACGATGAAACCGGGTTCGATCAGCGTCGACCGCCAGATCAGGAAGGCGGCCAGCGCCAGACAGACGACCCCTAGAAGGCGATCATTCATCGCGCTTACCGCGCTTACTTGAGCAACCCGATTTCTTTCGAAAGCACCTCGGTCTTGTCGATCTGGTCGGCAACGAAGGCGGTGAATTCATCGCCTTGAATGTCGAGCGGCATCAATCCGTTGTCGGTCATGATCTGCTGCCATTCCTCCGAGTCGTAGACCTTGGCGATGGCATCGGTCCAGAAGGAATAGGCTTCCTCCGACATGCCGCCGGGCGCGTAGAAGCCGCGCCAGTTGGCGCCGACCGCGTCGATGCCCTGCTCCTTGGCGGTCGGGAACTTGCCGAATTCGCCCGGAAGCCGCTCGGGCGCCAGAATTGCGAGAACCTTGAGGTCGCCGGAATCGACGAAGCCCTTGGCTTCGGAGATGTCGCCGGAAAACGCCTGCACATGGCCGCCGAGAAGCTGCGTCACGGCCTCGCCACCGCCCTCGAAGGCGACATATTTGATGCTGCGGATATCGTCGATGCCGGCGGACTTGGCCGCGATCAGGACCTTGAGGTGGTCCCAGCCGCCGACCGAAGAGCCGCCGGCAACGGCGACGGATGTCGGGTCGGCCTTGATTTTGTCCATCAGCTCGGCGAGCGTATTGATCGGCGAATCCTTGGCCACGGCGATGACGCCATAGTCGGCGCCCACGGACCCGATCCAGCGGACCTGCTGCATCGTGTTGCCGGGATAGGCGCCCTGGGCAAGCCGCGTCGCGGTCGCCGATGAGGCGGCGACGATCAGGTCGTTGTCCTCGTTGCGCTTGTTGACGACGTTGGCATAAGCAACCCCGCCGCCGCCGCCGGACATGTTGGTGACCCGGACCGGGCTGCCGACCAGCTTGATGTCATAGAGGGTCTTGCCGACCTGGCGGCAGGTGAAGTCCCAGCCGCCGCCAGCGCCCGCCGGCGCAATGCATTCCACATTCTCCGGCTTCATGCCCTGGGCGGACGCCGCGCCCGAAAAGGCGAGCGCCGCCACTCCGGCGAGAACGATCCGGCGTGTCACAATCGCGATTGTCATGGATTTTTCCTCCCTGATGGCTCCCCCCAATATCTCTCTTTTAGCGGTTATTGGCCAGACATGTCTTTCGCGAAAAGGCGCTACCCGGCTGCTAAAAGCGCGGATTGGGCTACCGAAAGCACCCCTCCCCACAGGGGAGAGGGGACGTAAGTAACGCCTTCCATCGCATTTCTTCAACAGCCTGCCAAGGCCCGCAGGGCGGGCGCGGGATCGCCTGGTGCGTCGCGCGCAGCGCCTGCGACCAGCGTTCGCGCAGGTCGTGGAAATAGGGCTGTGGCCGTCGTCATGACGCTTTGCGACGTATGGTCTCCGATCGGTCCTCCTTGCCCAATATGCAGGTGGGGCAAGTCCAGCGCGAAAATGGAGCGCAACGCGAATCCAAGAAATAGGCGAAATGCCTAGCGCTTCTGCCTAGATAAGCTTCAATCCCCGCAGGCTCGAATGGCCGTCCTTGCCGACGATAACGTGATCGTGCACGGCGACGCCCAGGGGCGCCGCGATCTCGACGATGCGCCGCGTCATGTCGATGTCGGCGCGCGACGGGGTCGGATCGCCGGAGGGGTGGTTGTGCACCAGGATCAGCGCCGAGGCGGAGAGCTCCAGCGCCCGCTTGACCACCTCGCGCGGATAGACCGGCGTGTGGTCGACGGTGCCCGACTGTTGCAGCTCGTCGGCGATCAGCGCGTTGCGCTTGTCGAGGAACAGGATGCGCAACTGTTCCTTGTCGGCGAAGGCCATGCTCGCCCGGCAATAGTCGAGGACGCCGCTCCACGAGCCAAGCACGGGACGGGCCTTGACCTTGCCGGCGGTCATGCGCTGGGCGGCGGCGTGGACGATCTTGATCTCGGTGACGACGGCCTCGCCGATGCCTTCGACTTCCTCGAGCAGCGTTTCGGGTGCCGCCAGCACCTCGGCGAAGGAGCCGAAACGCGCGATCAGCGCCTTGGCGACGGGCTTCGTGTCGCGGCGCGGGAGGACGCGGAACAGGATCAACTCCAAGAGCTCGTAGTCGGCAAGCGCCCGTTCGCCCGCTTCGCGGAATTTGGCACGCAGGCGCTCGCGATGGCCGTGGAAGTGAGGTTTGCCGGCTTCCTGCCTGCTTGCGCCGCTTTCCGCCATGAGCCCCGCCCTTAGGTGACGGGCCGCAGCGGCGGCAGGTCGAGCCCGGCCGGCGACAGGGTGAAAATCTCCACCCCCTGTTCGGTGACGCCGACGGAGTGCTCGAACTGTGCCGACAGGGAGCGGTCGCGGGTCACGGCGGTCCAGCCGTCGGCGAGGATTTTGACGTGCGGGCGGCCGAGATTGATCATCGGCTCGACGGTGAAGAACATGCCGGGCTTCAACGCCAGCCCCTCGCCGGGCCGGCCGTAATGCAGAATGTTCGGCACGTCGTGGAACAGCCGGCCGAGGCCATGGCCGCAAAAGTCGCGCACGACGCTGGTGCGCTCGCTTTCCGCATAGGCCTGGATGGCGGCGCCGATGTCGCCGACGGTGGCGCCGGGACGGATCACCGCGATGCCGCGCATCATCGCCTCGTGGGTCACCTCGATCAGGCGTTCGGCGGCGCGCTTGGTCTCGCCGACCGGGTACATGCGGCTCGAATCGCCGTGCCAGCCGTCGAGAATCAGCGTTACGTCGATGTTCAGGATATCGCCGTCGCGCACCCCCTTCTCGTTGGGAATGCCGTGGCAGACGACGTGATTGATCGACGTGCAGATCGATTTCGGATAGCCGCGATAGTTGAGCGGCGCCGGAACCGCGCCGTGATCCATGGCGAATTCGAAGGTGATGCGGTCGAGATGGGCGGTGGTGACGCCGGGCGCGACCTGGCCGGCCAAAAGGTCGAGGGCCTCGGCCGCCAGCCGGCCGGCCGCCCGCATTCCCTCGAAAGCCTCGGCTTCGTGGAGCTTGATCTGGCCGGTATTGCGCAAGGGGGCCTCGTCGGCCGCGACGTAGTGCATGTTCGAAACGGGTATCCGGGGTACTTGTCCCACGCACGGAATGTAGAGCAAGCGGAGGCGGGCGCAAGTCGCCACGTCAATCGGCGAGATCGACCGGTTGCGAGACGGAGATGCCCGCCGTGGTGATCTCGCACTTATAGGCGAGCGCCTCGACGCCGGCCGCGCGCGCTTGCTCGAAGGCGTCGCCATAGGCCGGGTCGATGTCGCGGGCGAGCGCAAAGCGCGCCGCATCGCCGCGCTGGATGAGATAGACCATCACCGCCCGGTTTCCGGCCTCGGCCATGGCGGCAAGCTCGCTTAAGTGCTTGGCGCCGCGGGCCGTCACCGAATCGGGGAACTCGGCAAGGCCGGGCCGGCGCATCAGGTGAACATTCTTGATCTCGACGTAGCAGGCGGGCCTTGCTTCGTCCTCAAGCAGAATGTCGATGCGGCTGTTTTCGCCGTAGCGCACCTCGCGGCGCAGGTTGCGGTAGCCGGCGAGCGGCTCGATGGCGCCGCCGCCGATCGCGGCCGAGACGAGCGCGTTGGGGTGGGCGGTGTTGATGCCGACCAGCGTCGGCCCCGAGCCGAGATCGACCTCGACCAGCTCCCAGCTCATCTTCAGCTTGCGCGCCGGATTGTCCGAGACCGACAGAAAGACGCGCGATCCGGGCACGGCGAGCCCCAGCATGGAGCCCGGATTGGCGCAATGCGCGGTCACCTCCTCACCGCTATCGAGCCTGACGTCGGCGAGGAAGCGCTTGTAGCGCGCAATCAGCGTGCCGGGGACGAGGGGGGTCGGATACCGCATTGGTCGGCCCATAAACCCGATGTCGCGCCCTGGCAAGCATGGCGGCGGCGGGCGGGCGCTGATATAGAGAATTCGACCGGGCGCGGGACGCGCGCAGCGAGGCGGATCGGAGATGGCGGACGGGGAGCGGCAGGGACGGGTCACCGCGGCGGTGCTGGCCATCGGCGACGAGCTTCTTTCCGGCCGCACCAAGGACAAGAATATCGGCTATATCGCCGAATATCTTACGGAAATCGGCGTCGACCTGATGGAGGCGCGGATCGTGCCCGATGTCGAGGACAGGATCGTCGAGGCCCTCAACGCGCTGCGCTCGGCCTACGACTATGTGTTCACCACCGGCGGCATCGGACCGACCCACGACGATATCACCGCCGACGCGGTGGCCAAGGCCTTCGGCGTCGGCATCGACCACGACGCGCGCGCGGTCGCGCTTCTGAAGGCGCGCTATAAGGCCAGCGGCTTCGAGCTCAACGAGGCGCGGCTGCGCATGGCGCGGATTCCGGACGGGGCCACGCTGATCGAAAATCGGGTCTCGGCCGCGCCCGGCTTCCGCATCGACAATGTATTCGTCATGGCCGGTGTGCCGGCGATCATGCAGGCGATGCTCGACGAGGTGGCGCCGCTGCTCAGGACCGGGCGCAAGGTGCACGCGCTGACCGTCAAGGTGACGGCGCCGGAGGGCGACGTGGCGGCGGTGCTGGCGGAGGTGCAGGGGCGCTTCGAGGGCGTGAGCATCGGCAGCTATCCCTATTATACGCAAAAGGGATTCGGCACCAACGTGGTGCTGCGCTGCCGCGACGAAGCGCGCCTTGCCGAGACCGAAAAGGTGCTGCGCGAGGCGCTCGCCGCCGCCGCGGCCGAGGCGTGAAACAGGAGAGCCGAAGAACGGCGGGGAGGACGAGGGGGCGATGGGCGACACGGGCGAAAAGAGCTTTCCGGTCTCCTGGGACCAGTTTCACCGCGACGCGCGAGCGCTCGCCTGGCGGCTTTCGAGCGAGGCGCCGCGCTTTCAGGCCATCGTCGGCATCACCCGCGGCGGGCTGGTGCCGGCGGCGATCGTGGCGCGCGAGCTCGACATAAGGGTGATCGAAACGGTTTGCGTCGTCTCCTACAGGAAGGACAACCGGCCAGGGGAGGTGAAGGTGCTCAAGGAGATCGCGGAAACGGTACGCAAGCTCGGGGAGGGCAACGGCGCCGGCGTGGTGGTGGTCGACGACCTGGTCGATACCGGGCAGACGGCGCGGGTGGTGCGCGAGATGCTGCCAAGAGCGCATTTCGCCGCCGTCTACGCCAAGCCCATGGGCCGGCCGCTGGTCGACACCTTCGTTACCGAGGTGTCGCAGGACACCTGGATCCATTTTCCCTGGGATCTCGGCCTGCAATTCGCCCCGCCGCTCGCCGAGGGATCAGGCAGGTAGGGACGGGGGCGCACAAGCGCCAGAGCGAATTCCGTTCGCGTTGAATCGGATTTTGCTCTTATCTTTTCGTTTGAGCATGTTCTTTTCGCAAAACCGGTTCCCACTCTTGCGGAACATGCTCGAGGACCCGCGCGGCCGGAAGGGCTTGATCGGGGGAGCCGCCATCTTTAGGCCGGAGGACAGTGCGGGCGTGGCGGAACTGGTAGACGCTAGGGACTTAAAAGCATTAAAAGGTAGGTCTTTTCTCAACAAATAACTTGCATAATCAAGTCGTTATGGTAACAAAGGCGCAGAGAGAAGCCTTACACAAGCCTTACACAAAACAGCCCAAAAAGGCCCTTTCCCATGGCTCCGCTGCACCACACCCTCATGGGCGGCAGGCTGCACGTCTACCGCCGCGAGAACAGCCGGTTCTGGCAATGCTCGACCTATCTTGCGGGCAAGAACAGGCGCACCAGCACCAAGGAAGAAAGCCTGTCCCTCGCCAAGGAGATCGCCGAGGACTGGTTCTTGACCCTGAAAGGCAAGGCCCGCAGCGGCGAGATCAACGACGAAAAAACCTTCCGCGAAGCGGCGGACCAGTTCGTGCGCGAGTACGGCATCATCACGCAAGGCGAGCGCAATCCCCAATATGTCGCCGGCAACGAGCGCCGGCTCAATCTGCACCTGCTTCCGTTTTTCGGAGCGATGGGCCTGTCCGGGGTCACGCCCGGCCAGGTGCAGGAATACCGGATCGCGCGGCGCGCCATTGCCATGGAACAGCGCGGCAAGCCGCCCGCGCGCAATACCACGCACCAGGAAATCGTGACGCTGCGCCAAGTGCTCAAGACCGCGCTGCGCCACGGCTGGCTGAAATTCCTGCCCGACCTGTCCGAGCCGTACCGCTCCGGCGGCAAGATCAGCCACCGGGCATGGTTCTCGCCGGAGGAATACAAAAAGCTGTACGAAGCGACGCGCCGCCGCGCAAAAGACCCACGGCGCGAGCGCTTTCGCTGGGCCTCGGAACAGGTGCACGATTTCGTGCTGTTCATGGCCAATACCGGCCTGCGGCCCGACGAAGCCTACCGGCTGCAATACCGCGATATCGCCATCGTGCAGGACGAGGCGACCGGACAGACCATCCTTGAGATCGAAGTGCGCGGCAAGCGCGGCACCGGCTATTGCAAAAGCATGACCGGCGCGGTGTTGCCGTTCAAAAGATTGGTCAAGCGCAACGCCCCGCAGCCCACCGACCTTGTGTTTCCAAAGCGGCACCGCGAGCTGTTCAACAAAATCCTCGATGAGGAAGATCTGAAATTCGACCGCGAGGGCACCCGCCGCACCGCCTACAGCCTGCGGCACACCTACATCAGCCTGCGGCTCATGGAAGGCGCGGACATCTATCAGATCGCCAAGAACTGCCGCACGAGCGTTGAAATGATCGAAAAATACTACGCCTCGCATATCAAGAACCGGATCGACGCGGCGGCGATCAATATCCGCCGCGAGCGCCCGAAACCGAAAAAGACCAGGGCGGCAAAGCGGACCGCATCTTGATCCGGCTCCCTTGGCCGCGCGCGGCGGCGCGGCTATAGCTGTCATCCCACGCGGGCGTGGCGGAATCTGGTAGACGCAACGGACTTGAGAAAGGCTTGAGTGCTTCCGGGGAAACCCGGAATGCAGAACTGCCCAAATTCGGGGAACCCTGTGAAATGGCAATCCCGAGCCAAGCCCGGACGGCCGGTCGCGGACGGGAAGGTGTAGAGACTAGACGGGCAGCGCCTAAACGCCGCCGCTTTGCGGCGCATGGCGAAGGGATAGTCCAGACCACAAATCCGCCGTCGCGCCACATGGCGCTATGGCGAGAGCGGCGAAAGCCGTAGCTGGTATGAAAATCCGTTGGGCGTAAGCCCGTGGGGGTTCGACTCCCCCCGCCCGCACCATCCTTTCACCCGGCCTGCCGCAAGCGCAGGCTTTGGACATAACGCTTCGGAGCAAGCCAAGCGCCTTTCCTGGAAAGCCGTCTTTGGGCCTTTCCACATGCGCCGGAATCCGATGTGAAGCGCTTATGTCAACAGAAGGGCATTCAGGGGGCGCGGTTTTTTCATAACGCCGAGCGGATCGGTTTTCATAAAGGCGCGAAACACCCCGTCCATGCACAAATGACTCCATTGCCGCACCGACAGGCGCTCCCTTTTTCTTCCTGAATCTAAAAACCTGTAGTTCTGTGACTCTTTTGACGCCCCTGGAATTCGCGGCTTGCACGGCCACGCCTTTTTATGGTGGCGGGCCAGCAGCGGCGCGCACAGTGCGATCAGCAGCCCGGTGCACAGCCGCGAGCGCTGTCCCCGGATTACTTCGGTGTCGATATAGCCTTCGCGTTCCAGCAGCCGCAGATAGCGCTGCACCGTGCGCCGCGAGCGGTGCAGCGCTTCCATCAAATAGGTGACGGTGATCGCGGTGAACCGCCCCTCCCGGTTCTGCCGGTAGATGATCTCGGCGAGCTTGCGCGCGAGCCGCCGCGCGCCGTCCGTCAGGTTCCGGTCGGCTTCCAGCTTTGCCGACAACTCCGGCACGTAACAGCCGGTGTCCTTGGGCTTCGCGTGGCGCGGTCGCTCGTACAGGCCGTGGCGGTGGCAGGTTTGCAGCGCGCGTTGCCGCCGCGCCTCGTAAACCGCGCGGTCCCCCCGCTCTTGCTCGGTCGTGATCCACCCGGCCTTGAGCGCAATCGCGTAGGCCGGGGTGCCGTAACGCGGCTTCTCAAAGCCCGCAGGCGGCGGGCCGATGTCCTCGAAGCCGAGGGACGGTTCCGGGCGAATTGGCGCGCGCGGGACGCGGCGCGCCTGCCCGACGAGTTCCATTTCGGGCTGTCTGTGTATGTTGAGCATCGTGTTCTCTCCTTCTTTGTTGGAGAAAAACCCGGTCAATAAAAAGGCGTTCAAAACTTTGCTTAAAAGTCTTGCGTGCAATATCTGACTCTGCAATACTGAGATGGCGTAGTTTTACTCAATAAACAGATTTAACGATGTTGCCCGCCATTGGCGGGTTTTTCTGATTGCGTCGGAAAATACTCCTGTAGTTCAGCTTTTGAAGAAACACTGCCGGACGGCAGTGGATACGGCGCGACCGGGCGAAAGAGTGCCCAGCTAGCTGTAACGATTATTGTTCCATAATTGAGAGCATCATTCAAATCCAACGTTATACTTTTCGGGTAGTACAGCGGAACCCCTTAGTGAAAGCGGGTTTGCGACGACGAATATGTTCATAAGAAGACGATTCGGATCAGAAATAAGCGAATCGTCATGCAAAAACAGTAGCAGACATAAGTTCTTATATCAATTCTTACGAAGTCTTACTTAAGAACGAGACACGCCCTTTGCGGAGAGAAAATAAAATAGACGAATACGGTCAACAGGATAACCATGAACTTATAAGATTTATATGTAAGCCTGATATACGAATATATCCGATGTTCGATATAAGCGTTCTTATAAGAGCTTCATGTGCCGACATAAGCGGTTCTTACATCAGGGAGCCGAAGTCTGTGTATAAGAAAGTAATTAAATATTGTCAGGCATTATAAGTCTTGGATAGAATACTTATATCCAACGTGCTCTTTTTACGAACTTATAGATTTCAAATATGCAATTAACACCTACTGAAGCCCTCAAAAGAATCTCTGTAAGCGCAGACACGTTATACAAGGACATGAAGCGCGGAAAACTTAGCTATGAAAAGAAAGGTAGTCGCAAGCGCCTGATCGACGTGGCGGAGTTGGAGCGCGTATACGGATCGCTGAGGCCAGAGCATGAGGGGCCAACATCAGAGGATATCGATCCTGATATAGGGTCTGACATTGGCCGCATGCCGGGCGAATCACCGACAAAAGAGTCCGCGACCGAAATTGCGTTGCTCAGGCTACAGGTTCAAATCCTGGCTGAAGAACGAAGGCGTGAGCGCGAGCAGACCCAGGAGCAGATCGAAGACCTGAAGGCGAATCTCAAAAACGCACAAGAACATCAAACACGTTTGACGGCTTTGATTACAGATCAGAGACAAGAAAAAGACAGGAAGGAAGCACAGCACCACGCGCTTCTCATAAAGGAACTCAGACAGCGGCAACTAAAGCTAGAGCATGAACTTAAGGAGCGTAATCGCGGGTTTTTCTCGCGCTGGCTGGGAGCAGGAAAGCTGAAGACAGGCCCGCAAGCGTCGTCGCGCCCGGCCACAGCGCCGCCGTCAACAGGACAAGGCAATATGTAAACCGTCAAGCGACACTTGACAGTCACCTTGTCCGCCTGATATCCTGAAATGAATGAAGATTCGGAATGTGAAGCATAAAGGCTTACGCCGTTTGCTTGAGGACGACCGCAGCGCCGGATTGCCGGCCCCGCTTGTCGATAAAATCCGCAAAATGCTCGCCTTCCTGCAAGACATGGAAAGCGCCGGGGAATTGCAGACGGTCCCGAGCTGGAAAGCCCATCAGCTCACCGGAGATCGCAAGGGCGCGTGGAGCCTTTTCGTCTCGAAGAACTGGCGCATCACCTTCCGGGTCGATGAAACCGAAGTCGAGATCATCGACCTCGATTATGAGGACTACCACTGAAAGGAGGGTCGCCATGACCGCGACTGGAAATTACAGGCTCAAGAACCCGCCGCATCCCGGCGGCTTCGTGCGCACCGAAATCGTCGAGCCGATGGAGCTGTCCGTGACGGCCGCCGCGAAGGCGCTTGGCATCACTCGCGCCGCGCTCTCGGCTTTTCTGAACGAGCATTCCGCGCTGTCCCCGGACATGGCGCTGCGCATCGAAAAGGCTTTTGGGGTCAGCATGGACACGCTCATGCGGATGCAGAACAGCTACGACATCGCCCAGGCCCGTAAGCGGGAAGGGGAGATCGACGTTGCCCGCTTTGTGCCGCAGAAAAATTCCGAACGGCAGCCCGGAATGTTTTGACGAGGACGATAGCGAGTGGCAATTGACACCATTTTTCAGGGCAGCCTTTTCACAGGGGATTTAATCGGAATCTCACGCGTGAGATTCCGATTAAATCCCGGATCGCCCGTGCGCGCCCAACCTTCTGAAGATACCGCGCAGAGCTTTGTTCACGGAAAGTTCTTGATTCTGGCGCCTCTTTGGCGCCTAATGAGAATCATGATGAACGCTGCCCCCGAGCCTGCCGCGCGTCCGCGCATCAATCTCCGGCTTGCGCCGGAGCTGTGGCGCGCCATTGACGAATCACGCCGCAGGCGGCCCGGTACCGTTTCCCGCAATACATGGATCACCGAAGCGGTACTGGAAAAGCTTGAACGCAGCCCGCCAGACAAAACTCCCGGCGAGGACTCCGATGCTTGAGTACTACGAATTTTTCGCCGGTGGCGGCATGGTGCGGGCGGGGTTAGGCGCCGGATGGTCCTGCCTTTTCGCCAACGACTTCGATCACAAAAAAAGCCGCACCTATCGCGACAATTGGGGCGAAGGCGCCGCCTTGAAGACCGCCGATGTCCATTCCCTCAAAACGACCGACCTTCCGGGTCAGGCCGCGCTTGTCTGGGCCTCGTTCCCTTGCCAGGACCTATCGCTTGCCGGTGGCGGCGCCGGACTCAAAGGCGAGCGCTCCGGCACATTCTGGCCGTTCTGGAATCTTGTCCGGGCGTGCGCCAAAGAGGGCAGGGCGGCGCCCGTTATCGTGCTTGAAAATGTCTGCGGCACGCTCACCTCACACGGCGGCAAGGATTTCACGGCCATCTGCGAAGCTTTCCGCCAAACAGGATATCGCTGCGGGGCCGTGGTGATCGACGCCGCGCTTTTCGTGCCGCAATCCCGGCCGCGCCTGTTCGTCATTGGCGTCCGAGACGATCTCGCCCTTCCGCCCGGCCTTGCCGCCGCTGACCCGGCCTCTCTCTGGCACAGCCGCGCGCTTGTGAACGCCTATGACAGACTTCTCCCGCGCGCCAGGCAAAATTGGGTTTGGTGGGCCATCCCCAAACCTGCGCGCCGCAAGACCAGCTTTGACGACCTGATCGAAGCCAATCCGGCAAGCGTGCCTTGGCATACCAAGCAGGAAACCACGCAGCTTCTCGCCATGATGAGCAGGGTCAACCGGGCCAAGGTCGAACAGGCCAAACGGGCAGGGCGCCAAATGGTCGGAACGATCTACAAGCGCACGCGCCACGACGAAAACGGAATCAAGGTGCAGCGCGCGGAAATCCGTTTTGACGACGTGGCCGGTTGCCTGCGCACGCCCGCTGGCGGGTCGAGCCGCCAGCTCATCATGGTCGTGGACGGCCGCACCGTCAGATCCCGCCTCATATCGAGCCGGGAAACGGCGCGCCTCATGGGCCTGCCCGACGATTACCGTCTGCCAGAAAACTACAATGAAGCGTACCACCTGACCGGCGACGGCGTTGTCGTCCCGGTTGTCCGGCATTTGGCGTCGCATGTGATTGAGCCTATCCTCCGGCATCAGGAGCGCGCTACCAGAGAGGCGGCATGACCGTCATTCCGTGCCAGCAGAACGAAGAACTAAGACGCAGGATTGAACGCTTCGCCGAAACGCTGAAAACCGAAGCCCACAAGCTGGGCGATCACGGCCTGGACGAGCACGAATTTTACAACAGCGGTCTGTTCCGGGGCGCCATCGAGCGTGTGCGCGGCCAGTTCTCCGCGACGATGCGCGACAAGCGCGAATTCATGACGTGCGTCCTCAACTTTATGCAGGACGAGCGCTTTATCGCCGACTGGAATTCAGCCGGAGAGGCCAACCGCCATGACTACGCCGTCGAACTGAGCAGCGGCAAGGTCGCAATCATCGAACTCAAAGGCTGTCTTGACGGCAACAACACCAACATCTTCGAGCGCCCGCCGCACGCCCAGGAATTTGTGATCTGGAGCGTTTGCACGAATCCGGGCGCCGATCCCCGCCATAACGCCTGGTCGGGCATTCACACCCGGCTTTCCGCCGAGATCATATTCCGCGAGCAGCGCGTGGACGGCGTGATTATCTGGGACATGGTTTGCGGCACGTTCGGGCGCCCTTGTCCAAAGGCAGGCGCGAACGGCGAACGGCTTACCGAAGTCGGGCCATACCGCCTGCCGCCGCCCTGCATTTACGTGTTGCCCGCCACCATCCCCAGCCCGCGCAACAATCCCAAGCCGCCCCCGCAGAAGCTTGGGGACGTTGAATTTCTGCAAGCCCTGTACGATTGCTTTGGCGGCGACCCGTCCGAAATCAACTATGTCGAGTTCGAGGTGCAGCATCGCGGCGCCGAAACCGTGCGCAAGACCACCATAACCCGCGACGGCATCGTGCAGCGGACTTCGGAGCCGACCGCTATTCGGAGGGCGTGAATGTCAGGCGCGCCCGAGCAGCGCAGCCGCATCATGCGCGCCGTCAAGGACAAGGACACGTCGCCCGAGCTGATCGTTCGCCGCCTGCTTCACCATCACGGCTACCGCTTTCGCCTTCACCGGCGCGATCTTCCCGGCAAGCCGGACCTCGTGTTTCCCGCCCGGCGCAAGGTGATTTTCGTTCACGGCTGTTTCTGGCACGGCCACGACTGCAAACGCGGCGACCGCATCCCCAAGACCAACACCGCTTACTGGACCGCGAAAATTGACCGCAACAGGCAGCGGGATCGCCGACACCGCGACGAGCTGCGGCGGCGGGGCTGGCAGGTGTTCGTCATTTGGGAATGCCAGCTACGGGATAAACCGGCCTCGCTTGACAAGGTGACTCGCTTTCTCGACGGGCGGACTGCCCATTCAAAGCCCGGCGCAGCGTCGCCACGTTGACGCCGAGCAGCGCGGCAACGTCGGCGCGGGATTGCCCGCCGTCGATCATCGCCGCCGCCTGTTCGAGCTGATAGGGCGAGAGCTTGGGCGGGCGACCGACGCGCACGCCCCGGCGCTTCGCCGCCGCCATTCCGGCTTTTGTCCGTTCGCGGATCAGCTCGCGTTCAAATTCCGCCAGCGTTGCCAGTATACCGAAGATCATCCGGCCTTCGGGCCGCGTCGTGTCAACTTGCGCCCCCTGGCCGGTGAGCACTTTCAGGCCGACCCCGCGCGTCTTCAAATCCTCGACAAGCCCGACCAGATCGAGCAGCGACCGGCCCAGCCGGTCGAGCTTCCAGACGACCAGCACGTCACCTTCGTTGCAGCGGGCGAGGGCGTCGCCCAGGCCCTTGCGGCCGTTCAGGACGCCCGACGCCTTGTCCTCGTGCACGACCGCGCAGCCTTCGGCTTCCAGAGCTTGCAATTGCAGGTCAAGATTCTGTTCGTCCGTCGATACGCGCGCATAGCCGATTTTCATGACAGACACCGTTCCCACTCCTGCCGCCCGTGGAGAACGCGGATAATCAGGATGCCTTCGCCGTGGACGGCATAGGCGATCATGTGCGCCTGATAGCGGTGCAGGCGCACCGGCGGGTCGAACTCTGCCCGTTCGCGGGCGATGTGGGGATTGTCCGCCAGCACGTCAAAAACCGCGACCATGCCCGCGTGATACTGTTCCGCCTGGGCCACGCCGAAATCCGCCGCGCCGCGCATGTAAATATCGATGATGTCCTGATCGGCTTGCCGTGTTGTTCTATAGTTCATGGTCCCGCGCGGCTTTTTCCTGTTTCCGCGCGGCCTCTAGCACGTCGCCGATCGAACGATCGCTGACGCCGCTTTCCAGACCTTCCGTGATGAGCTTTTGAAGCTCCGCCAGCTTGCTCGCGCGCTCCTGATCGCGCCGGATGAGATCGCGCACATAGTCGCTGGCATTGCTGTAGCGCCCGGTTTGAGCCTGCGCTTCCACCCAGTCTTTCATGGGGTCGGGCAGGGACACGTTCATTGTCGCCATGATGATACCTCCTGCCTCAATCATGGCACAGATTGCCAATCTTTGTCAAAAGCTGATAGTGGGATTTTGCACTGCCTTTTTGCGCGATCCGGCGTTTTCAAAAGCGACGCTGAATCAGCTAGTTATCTCATTGACATAAAGCCGGACCCTACCGCGCGAAAGGGTTCCATTTTGTCCGCCCGCTCCGCTAGCGGAGCGCGAGCCGCTTGCAAATATTCCCCGGTTGATTTCCCGCACCGTGACAGGCATAGTCTATGTAACTGTTAATAGTTCTTAATATTATTCTTGGTACACTTATACAATGGCAAATAGGAACGATTTTGATACTCGGCATTCTAGAATAACGCGACTGTGCTTCGCTCTATTCCTCTGTGTGCTGATTCCCGCATCCACGGCCCGCGCCGACTGCACCAATCCGGTCGCCACAGAGTCGCAAATTCGTTATTCGGCATCGCAGAACGTGCCGATGTACTGCAACGGCACCGACTGGATCGCTATGGGCCTTTTGAATCCCTCTGCCGGCGGCAGCGGCTGTGCGACCACGACGATGGGCGTTAAGCCCGAAGGCCATATCTTCTACAACTTGGATTTTCATGTCCTCCAATACTGCGACGGCGACGACTGGCGGGCCGTCGGCATCGGCGTTGTTGGCGGTTCGCTGGGGCTCTCCGGCCCATCGGGGTGCGCGAATATCGGCGATGAATGTGCGGACACCACGATTTTCGCGGGCTATCATCCGATCACACAGGAACATCTGTTCATCCCGCCGACGGATCAGGAGCAGCCCGGTAGCCCCGGCACATTCACGATGAACTGGAAGAACGCGACCGGAACGAACGATATCAGTACGGATTCGACGAATGACGGGCAAGTGAACCATGCCAATCGCGGTGGCGCGATTGGTGATTTTCAGGCGTTTCAGGCCTGTGAGGATTTAGGTTTCGGCGGTCATAGCGACTGGTACCTGCCCTCTCAGGTGGAGCTTTACTATTTGTGGTCGGTACGGGGGACGATTGAGGCAGGAGGAAACATAACCAATTTCCAGAACGCCTACTACTGGTCTTCTACGGAGTACAGTACACCCATTGCGTGGAGCCAGCTCTTCACCAATGGCTACCAGAGCAACGATATTAAGACTAATGGCTACAGGGTGAGGTGTGTCAGGCGCTGAGGCAGGCGCTGGGCCTGCCCGAGCGTCGGGGGGCACGATAACTATTGTGCCCCGCCTTTTGCGAAAGTGATAACGGCCATTCCGGCGATTCATTCCATGAACTGATCTCGGGCGCGCGTTTTCAGTTGACGGCCGCCCAAGGCCGCACGCGGCCCCGCTACGCTCCTGCGGGTGCGCCGGGAACCTTGTCCGGCCGGACGACGCTTTCCGCTCCGCTCGTTCCTCGCATCCGCTCCCGGCAGTCTTCATTCTTTTCCTTTGGCGTAGCCACAGCCCCGCTTCCTCGCGCCCGCTACGGCTAAAGTAGATTGCCGTTGATATACTTCGGAAAACGAAGCATAATTTTAGGACTATTAATAGAACTTAATATTTTTACTGATATTATGGAATGATGGCGAAAAGGAACGTTTTCGATACTTGGAAAAGAACAGCAATCATCGCCGCGCTTGCGACTTTTGTGGTTGCGCTGGCGCTGGCAGGATCGCTGACTTCGTCGAATAATTCTGCGCGCCCGGCGGCGACCGCCGCCGCGAAGTCGGCGCGCTTCGACGTGCGCGAGGCCGGCGCGCCCGCCGTCATCGTTATTGATCTTGACAACATCGAGCACGTGGCCGCGCCACCGCCACTGAGCGCCCCGGAAGAAAAGGAGAAACGTGAATAGGAAGCTGCATGTAATATTGCTCGGCATTCTCGTTGCGTTGATCGCCCCCGATGCGTTCGCGGCTTGCACGATCGCCTCGCAGCCCGCCCGAACATGGAATCCGGGCGCGATCGTCTTCAACAGCCCCTACAAGGTGATGGAATACTGCGACGGTACGAACTGGCGCACGATGATGGGCGGCGGCGTGATGGACCCGAGCCTCTCCACGCTGACCGATGTTGATGACGCGCTGGCCCCCGCCCACGCCGACATTCTGACCTACGACAGCATATCCGGCAAATGGGTGGCCGGTACCACCATCAGCGCGGAGACCGATCCCCAGGTCGGCGATGTCTCGATTGATGACAAATGGTGCCGCGCTTCCGGCGGCGCGGTCGAATGCAATCTGGATGCGCCCTCGGGCGACGGGATCGGCATCACCGCGCTGACCTCTGATGTCACGGCTTCGGGGTCTGGCTCTGTTGCAGCCACGATCGCCAACAACGCGGTGACGAATCCGAAACTACGCGATAGCGCTGCGCTCTCCGTCATCGGACGTTCGGCGAACTCTGTCGGTGATCCCGCCGACATCGCCGCCGGATCAGATCATCAGGTCCTGCGCCGTTCGGGCACCGCGCTTGGCTTCGGCGCGATAGACCTTGGGCAAGCGGCCGCCGTCACTGGAAATCTGCCGGTTGCGCGTCTCAACAGCGGAACTAGCGCGTCGTCATCGACCTTCTGGCGCGGCGACGGCACTTGGGCTGCGGAAACCGACCCGCAGGTCGGCACCACAACAAACAACCAGTGGTGCCGTGGTGATGGCTCTGCCGTGCAGTGCGATCAGGCAGCGCCGGGCGGCGTTCCTGCCGGGGCCGTCATGTCGTTCGATCTGGCGTTATGTCCTACGGGGTGGACGGCTCTGGCCGGTGCAGCCGGTCGGGTCTTGATCGGCGTCGGCACACTGGCACCCGACACCTACAATCTTGGCAATACTGGCGGCTCGGCGCGGCATACGCTGACCATCGCGGAAATGCCCGCGCATAATCACAACATGCGGGGTTCTTCCGCCACAGGAACAGCAGTAGATTCAGCTTCTAGGTCAGCCAGTAGTGCGGCAGATAACTTTACGCAAGACACTGGGGGCGGCGGTGCCCATGAAAACCGCCCGCCGTATTTGGCGCTGCTTTATTGCAAAAAGGACTGATGCGCCCTGCGGCGGAATACTGGAGCCGGTGCTATCACTCAAGGCTGGTCCCAAAAGAGTGATAACGGCCAATCTGAAAACTTGTTCTGCAAATTGATTCCGGGCGCGTCCGGCAGAGCCGGACCGGGCTGTCGTGAACCGTGCCGCGTCTGCGCCTCCCGGCTTGCCGCGTCCCGGCCATGCGGCTTCCATCCCTCGCGCATAAGGCGGCTTCGCCGCTGATCGAGCGGCCTTTCGGGCCGCGCTTTCTTTTCAGTTTCGAGGCCTGCGGCCGCTCTTTTCTCGGCAGGCTCCCGCCTGCCTGTCTGGGGCCTGCGGCCCCCTGGCCGTCAAGGCCAAGACGAGCGCCGCCGGGGCGTTTCCCCGACCTTCCTTCGCTGCGCTCCGTGCAGGCCGGGTGATCCCCCTCACCCCGGCGTCGGCCTTGACCGCCAAACCCCCGCTCATTGCCGCTCCGGCTAGTGCCGGTTGCATGTGCAACCGGCTTTTTAGAAGGAGAAAAGGCAATGAAATCAGACATCTATCAACGCATTACGGATCGCATCGTTTCCGATCTTGAGCAGGGCGTCAGGCCGTGGCTCAAGCCGTGGAACGCCGAGCACGCGGCAGGCCGCATCACAAGGCCGCTGCGCGGCAATGGCATCCCCTATCAGGGAATCAACGTTCTTATGCTCTGGTCCGAAGCCGTCGCGCGAGGCTTCGCCGCGCCGATCTGGATGACCTTCAAGCAGGCCAAAGAACTCGGCGCGCATGTGCGCAAGGGCGAGAGCGGCAGCCTCGTTGTTTACGCTGGCGCGATCACCCGCACCGAGGAAGGCGCGGACGGCAGCGAACAAGAGCGCGAAATCCCGTTCATGAAAGGCTACAGCGTCTTTAACGTCGAGCAGGTCGAAGGCTTGCCCGATCATTTCTACGCCCCGGCAGCGCCGCGCCTCGATCCCGTGCAGCGCATCGGCCGCGCCGAATCTTTTTTCGCCGCGACCGGCGCGCAGATCAGGCACGGCGGCAACATGGCCTGTTACAACGTCGCAACGGATTGCATCCGTATGCCGCCCTTTGAGGCGTTCCGCGATGCTGAATCTTATTACGCCACGCTTGCGCACGAAATGACGCATCTCACGCGGCACCCCTCGCGGCTTGACCGCGCCTTTGGCCGCGAGCGCTACGGCGATGAAGGCTACGCCAGAGAGGAACTGGTCGCCTTATCTTGACAGTCTGCACCGACTCTCAGCGTCCTGCTGACGTCGATGCGACAGGACTGACGGAGGCGCTATCCAGGCCGGCCGCAGCGCTCCCACATAGCTGGCGGAGGCCGGCCTGGATAGCGCCGGCAAGTTGAACTCCTTCGTTGAAGCTGGCTCCCCGGATGGGGGTCCGGGGGAAGGTTGAACAACTTATGGACAATGTAGTCGCAGCTTCAAGCATCACCATTCAGGAGCGCAGATCAGCGGAGGGCCTTGACGCCCATGTCCCAATGATCCTCCGGGACGGGGCGCTATACGATCCTGATCTGGATCGCTTTTTCCGCGACCTTCCTCTCAACGGCGTTCGCTCCCGCCATTCCCTTCGTGCCTATGGCTACGACGTTCTTGTCTGGGCTCGTTTCCTTTCGGAAGCCTGCGCGAAGACGATATGGCAAGCCGACCGGCATGATGTCCTTGCCTATCACCGCATCCGCCGCCGCGCCGAGGCCGGACAACGCATCTCCGCTGCTTCCTGGAATCGCGCCGTCGCCTGCCTCGATCGACTATATCGCTGGGGTGTGCAGGAAGGATTGATTGCGGAAGCACCCTTCACGCATCGCTCGGTTTGGAGGCAGGGGTACGCTGGGCGGCGGGCGCAGATTACGGCACGGAACGATGCCTATGAACCCGCCGCGCGTCGAGCGGACGTCAGTTTCGTCACGCTCGACGACTATCGGAGATTTCGGGATATCGGCTTGCGAAGCCTTCTCCCGGATGGAAGAATGCGCCCAAGTGCTCGCGATCGCAACGGCATTCGCAATGCGCTGTTTTCCGATCTTATAGTGACGACAGGTCTCCGGTTGGAGGAAGCGTCATCTCTCTTCGCTTCGGATCTCGTTTTCACCGGTCAGCACTCCGGCCGTCAGGTCTGGCTGGATTTGCCAGATGCCCAGACCAAGGGCGATCGCGGCCGCCAGATCCTCGTACCCGCTAGACTGCTCGAGCAGGTGCGCGCCTATATCGATGTCGAACGTGCTCATGCTGTCGCGAAGTTCCAGCAGCGCTCGGCGTGGCAATCGATCGTCCGACCGATCTTCGTGCATCGTGAGCGGCACGCTGCCCGGCTGCGATTGCTCGACGGCGGCGATATCGCGCTTGATCTACTCGATCCTGAGGAGCGCGGTCGGATCATTGTCTGCGACAGCGACGGCACACCGAGCGAACCGGCGGTATTGTGGCTTTCGGAGATCGGCAGGCCGGTGCAGCCGAACTCCTGGGAAGTCATTTTCGCCCGTGCCTCCAGCCGATGCAGATCCTGCGGTTTCGATATCAGCATCAGTCCGCACCAGCTCCGTCACACCTTCGCCGTTCACATGCTGGCGATGCTCATTCAGCACCGCATCCGTGATGCCGCGCTGCCTGCAGGACCGATGGAGGGATACCGGCAGATTCTCAGCGATCCTCTCCAGCAGGTGCAACGGCTCCTCGGTCATGCCAGCCTGACGACAACTTACATCTACCTCGACCACATCGCCACACGTGCCGACACCGTTGACGTAGCAGTCGAGGAACTCTTGGGGCTGCTTCCCTCGGAGGCTTCGCTGTGACCGGGCGGCCGCGCAAGGGAACTTCAGTCCGTTTTGCGCCAGCCGATGGCGTTGTTCCCCCGCACGCCAGCGATCAGGTGCTCGGTCTGCGCTTCAACATCGAGGCGCGCTACGGCGGAAACCTCGAAGTTGACCTCACCGACGCGCGCCCACGACCCTTCGCCATCGCTTTTGCAGCGGCTCTGCGCCGGCAGTCCGAGCTCGGTGGTCCGCTAGGTGCGCGGAGCACCATCAAACAGCACCTCCAAGGTTACCTCAGGTTTTTCGCGTATCTGGGCGAGCACTCCACGGCACAGACACCCGCCGATCTGCGCGCTGACGACATCGAGGGATACGAAGCTTTTCTCGAAGCTGGCGGGATGAAGCCTATTCACCGGCATACCGTTCTCGCCAAGGCCATCCTCGCCTTGCGCTCGATCGACACCGACCAGCCTGGTCTTCTGGACGAGAGCGTCCGTCGTCGTTTGGCCTATACCATTGCACGATCCGTCGGTCGCTCGCAGCCCCGTGACGCTTATGGCCCCTTCGTTGCAAGGCAACTTCGCGATGCTGCCCGCGCCGATATCGGCAAGATTTTCAGACGGATCGGGAAGCCGCTCGATAGTGACGACGGTGACGCCAATCTCCGCAGAGTGACCGACGAAGCCAACGCCCGGATTGTTGCCTCCGGCAGGCTCAGCAGTGGGGACCGCACCTTCAAGAGCCTCTATTTCATGAGGCTACGGCGCAATCTTCCCGTTTCAGCCCTGGCTGAAGATCTACACGCACGTTTCCATCTGCGTGCAATGGATATTCCACCACTTCTGACCTTCCTGTCTCTCGAGACCGGCCTGGAGCTCGAATGCTGCAAGGCGTTGACGATCGAGTGTCTTCAGAACCCCGGACCCGGCACGATCGAGATCGCGTATGTCAAGCGGCGTGCCCGCGGCGCTGAGCACAAGTACATTCGCGTCCGTGACGGCGGGATCGGAACACCGGGCGGTCTGATCCGCAAGCTGATCGAGGCAACGGCATTCACACGGCAGTTCGTCCCAAGCGAGAACCTTTGGCTCTATTATTACACCGGGCGGAAGCAGCTTCGTGCAGGTCTGGAGCATCAGCAGGAGCTCGTAGCCAGATGGATAAAGGGGCATAATCTCGTCGATGACGATGGTGAGCCTCTTCGCCTCGTGCTTTCCCGCTTGCGCAAGACCCACAAGGCACTCTGGTATCTGAAGACCGAGGGCCATATGACCCGTTTCGCCGTCGGGCATACGCCGGAGATCGCCGCACGCCACTACGCGGACATCCCCTCGCTCCGACCGCTGCACGAAGCCACTGTTGCCGAGGCATTTTCCGAAGTCGCGGCGGCCGCCGGTCCGATCGTCCTGACGCCTGCCGAGGAAGATTCCTGGCGGCAATGCGATGCCCCGCCCGAAGGACGACGCAAGGACCGCGATAGTGTCCTGCGTGGTGAACAGGACGTTTGGCTGGCGGCATGCTCTGGTTTTGACCGCAGCCCGTTCGGGGAGCCAGGAGCGCCTTGCCCGCAACCTTTCTGGGGCTGTCTTGAGTGCCGCAACGCGGTCATCACCGCGCGCAAGCTGCCGGCGATCATCGCGTTCCTGCAGTTTATCGAGGAGCAGCGGGCGGGTCTCTCCGCCTCAGACTGGGCGATGAAGTTTGGCCGCGCCCATGCTCGCATCGCCGGGCAAGTTCTGCCTGCATTTCCCGAGAGCATGGTTGCCGCAGCCCGCCGTGAGGCGGAAGTGCATACCCTTTATCTGCCGCCGGAGGCGCGGCAATGAGGGGATTGTCGCGAGCAGCTTCCACCTCCCGGCAACTCGATCTGCGCCCAGTTCTTGCGTCCGCCCCGTTAAAGCCGGGTTTCGCGCGGGAAGCTCTTTCGCGCTACAGCGATCCGAGCTGGGATCTCGGACCGGCCGTGTTTCGCGAGAGCGCCCGTCGCTGTCATGTCACCGTGCATTTCGGGGCCGTCGAGGATGTGAGCGTCCGCGAGGCGTTGCGCGAACTTCTCTATGCCCGGCTGAACGTCGACCTGCCGGGTCACCGCAAGATTCTTTCTCCCGGTAGTGTCCGACAGGTATTCAACCGCGCACGACGCTTCTTCGAGTTCGTGCGTGATGAACTCGGTATGGTCGATCTCCACCGTGTCGACCAGCCACTTCTGGACCGCTATGCCCGCCACCTCAAGGCCGACCGTGCTCGTCGGCCGGTCATTGTCACCCACCTGCTGGAGGTCCCGTTCGATCTCTATGCCTATCGCGATGATCTTCCTTCCGGAGGGTTGTCATTCCAGCCGTGGGCCGGAAGACCTCCTGCGCGCGTCGCGGGCTATCGTCAGGTTCGTGAGAACCGGACACCGCGGATTCCCGAGGCGATCATATCGCCGCTGCTGGCCTGGTCGATCCGTTATGTCACCGAGTGTGCCGCCGATATCTTCGCAGCCCGCGAGGAGATGGATTGTCTCGAAGCTCATTGCGCCACGCTCGTCGAGCAAGACAGCGTCCTCGAACGTCAAGACCGACGGCGCCGGCAGCGTAACCGGCTTGAGGACTATTTCAGGCGGCTTCGCAGTGAAGGTCGCGGGGTGCCGATCTGGGGCACCGCCCATAACGGCATATTTCTCCGGCATCCCGAGACAGGAGACCTGTCGCCACCCGTCAACTCCCACCTGCTTCATCTACACATCGGTGTCGACGCCCGCGCCGAGAAGCGAATGCATGTTCAACTCGCAAGCGGTGCGCCCGATCTCATCGATGCCGCCCTACGCGAACTCGGTGTGGAAGCCGGCGGGATGGATACGCCGATCTCCATTCTGCCCGAGACCGGCAAGCCCTGGCGACCCCGCTTCGACGCCAAGACCCTCGCGGCGGAAGAGCGCATGCTGCAATCAGCCGCCTATATCCTGTGCGCCTATTTGACCGGCATGCGGGACTGCGAAGTCCAGGCGATGCAGCGTGGATGCCTTTCCCTGACGCGCAGTGAAGATGGCATGATCATGCGCCATCGCGTGCGGTCGGTCGCCTACAAGGGCAAGTCTAGCCAGGGTGAGCCTGCCGAATGGATCACCATCGAGCCAGTTGCCAAAGCTATCGAGGTCTTGGAACGTCTATCGTTTCCCTCGGCATCGGCTCGTGATCTCACGACCCTTTGGCCGGTATTGGCCGCGAAGTCCTACTGTAAGGACCACCTCTCGGCCGAGATCGTCCGTCAGCTCAACCGCTTCCGAGATCATCTCAACGATCTGTTCGGCACACCGGAGAGGCCGGCGATCCCGAATAGACCTGGTGGCCAGCCTTGGCGGATCACGACGCGGCAATTCAGACGAACGATCGCATGGCACATCGCCAACCGGCCCTTCGGCACTATCGCCGGCATGATCCAGTATAAGCATGCCTCCGTCGCCGCGTTCGAAGGCTATGCCGGCTCCAACCGTTCGGGCTTTCGGGCGGAAGTCGAGAACCAGCGTAGTCTCGGCCAGCTCGATGACCTGTTAACATATTTCGATGAGCGCCAGGCCGGTGCAACGCTGTCCGGCCCGGCGGCGGCACGTATCGCGAAGACGCTCGACAGCATATCGGACGATCTCGGCCCGCTTCCGGCCATGATCGCTGATCGCGCCCGGATCCGCACCATGCTCGCGAGCCTCGCGCGGACATTGCATGTCGGCGTGCTCGCCGACTGCTTCTTCGATCCCGGAACCGCCCTGTGTTTGAAGCAAGCGACGGGCGTCGACCGCAAAATGCCGCTGACGGCTCTCTGTCAGCCAACCCGTTGTCCGAATGCCTGCATCACCTCCAGACATCGGCCAGCATGGGTGCGTTCAGCCGATGACGCAAGAACATTGCTGAAGGAGAAGCGCTTGTCTCCTCTGCAACGCTCGTCGTTGGAGGCCGACGTTGAGCGTATTCAGGACGTTGTCAGGGATGTTTCTGAGTCATGACCGCCCGTCCACGGACCAAAGCGGTCATTCGCCGCGTTGCGTAGGAATGACGAGAGTGCGGACAAAGTTGACGTTCCCAGAGACCGTCACTACCCTGAATTCTGGCGGGTCTTCTTTTCCGGGTTCATTAATTCGGCTTATCAACGCGCGAAGGAACAGGGAGCATGTATTGACATTTCAATTGGCAGGCAGCGCGATCGAAATCTACGAACGAGTAATGGTGCCTTTGTGGTTTGGACGATGGGCAGAAGCCCTCGTCGATCTATTGTCGCTCCAGCCGTCGGAAAGGGTGCTGGACGTCGCCTGCGGAACCGGTGTCACGACAAGGTTGGCCAAAAGTAGGGTCGGGCCAGGCGGGCGGGTCGATGGGCTCGACATCAATGCCGCCATGCTCGCCAAGGCGAAAGATCTGGCAGACGCGCTCGATATCGGTTGGATCGAGAGAGATGCCGCCAACAGCGGGCTGCCCTCCGGCAGCTACGAGGTGGTCATGTCACAGCACGGCTATCATTATTTTCCCAACAAGCCGGCTGCACTGGATGAGTTCCGGCGTCTTCTTGCCCCGAAAGGGCGCATGGCCTTCTCGATCTGGGTTGGTCACAGCCCCTATACACGGGCGATATGCACCGCCGTCGCAAAGCACATCTCGCCAGAAATTGCCCAAAAGCAACGCTCTCAGAGAGAGACACCATCTGCCGATGATTTGGCTTCTCAGGTGGACAGCGCCGGCTTTTCCGATGTCGCCATCCACAGACAGGAATTGATGATCGATGTGCCGTTGGCACGTGAATTCGTGCCCCTGCACCTCGGTTCGATGCCGATTTCAGGTGCGTTCCTGGCGCTCTCCGACGTTGCGAAAGAACGGTTGATTGACGACGTAGAGGACGCGCTCAGCGGATACGTTCAAGGTGGGCGGATTGTCTATCCGGATGCAGTACACGTCGTGATCGGTTTCAAATAGGTGACAGGAATTGTTGGGAGCTTCCCGATGGTTCGGTGTCCGCATCGGGCTCATTTGAGACCTTCGCCGCGCCAAACATCAACGTCTCCTGCATGCTAAATTGCGCATTTCAAGCTTGACTGTCAGGATATGTCGCCGAG
>JAUYJB010000132.1 GCA_030688605.1 Hyphomicrobiales bacterium | reverse complement strand
GCTGGATGACCCGCTGGCGTCGCCTCGTGCGCGACTACGAGCAGCGCATCGACGTCTCCGAAGCCATGATCCACGTCGCCATGGGAAGCCTGCTGCTGCGAAGGATCGGCCATTGATGCAATTCTCAAACGGACTCTCAGGCACGCATTGATGCTCTGGAAGCGAGGGGCCAAATCACACCTGCGTTGAAAGATTGGGCACATCAAATTCGTCTGGGCGGTAATGATGCCGCCCACGACGAGAAGCCCTTCACAGGGGTGGAAGCGCAGGAATTATTGGACTTCGCCGACCTTTACCTCACTTATGTTTATACGCTTCCCGGCCGCCTTGAAGATCGGAAAAAGCGGGCAGAGGAGGCGAAAGCCGGGAAATGAGCGGGGGGGCATGGGGGATTCACTTGCTCTATGGGCTCACACAACCCTCACCCGCGGCCTTGCGCTCCGCGGGGTGAGCATCAGCGCGGTCAAGGCCCAGACCAGCGCGTCGACGCGGTCGGGGCTCCGGCCGCTCGAAAGCCCGTCGGTGGCGAAGTCGCACATCTCGTCCTCGAGCTCGGGGAAGCTGCCTGCGTGCGCCGCCCGGCCCTGCTCGTAGAGCGCGGCGACCGGCTCGGCCCGCGTCCATTTGCCCCGGCTCGCCCGCACCGCCGAAATCGCCAGCGACGGCTCGACCTGGCGCAGCACGGCCTCGGCCATCTCGCCGCCCTGGTTGACCTCGACCACCAGCCGGTCGGCGGCAAGCCGCTGGTAGAGCGCGATCGCCCGCCGCGCCCAGGCGGTGGGCTTGAGGCCGGCCGCCGTCTCGTCGGCGAGCACATACGCGAGGCCATCCACTCCGAGCCCCGCCGCGACAATGCCGCAGGCGTCGGCCCCTTGCGAGGAGGCCGCCGGCGGGTCGACGGCGACGACGACGCGGACAAGCTGCGGCGTCTTGGCCGCGCGCGCGGCCTCGATCATCGCCCGCGACCACAGCGCGTCGGGCCGGTCATCGAGGATCTCGGCGTCGAGCTCCTGGCGGCCGAGCCTGGTGCCGGCGTAGGCCGCGACCACGGTGTCGAGAAAGCCCGGCGCCAGGTTGTTCGCGTTCATCGCCGTCGTCGCCCGGCTCAGCCGCGTGGCCGGGCTTTCGATCAGCGCCTTGATCAGCGGGATCGGCCGCGGCGTCGTGGTCACCGTCTGGCGCGGCTGGTTGCCGATCCTGAGCGCGAATTGCAGCATGTCCCAGGTGCGTTGCGGATAGCGCCATTTGGCGATCTCGTCGGCCCAGGCGGCGGCAAATTGGGGCCCGCGCAGGCTGTCCGGCTCCTCGGCGGAGAACAGCTCCGCCACCGTGCCGTTCGACCACACCAGCCGGCGCCGCGAAACCTCGTGGCGCGGCCGCTCGTACCATGGGTGCACCCGCATCAGCCCGGAGACGCCCTCGACCATCACCTCGCGGACATCCTGCAGCGTCTGGCCGACGAGCGCGATGCGGCCCGCCGGCTCTTCGGCGAAGGGCCGGCGGCCGAGCGCCATGCCGCGCACCCATTCGGCGCCGGCGCGGGTCTTGCCGGCGCCGCGCCCGCCGAGCATCAGCCATGTGGTCCACGCGCCCTCGGGCGGCCTCTGGTCCTTGCGCGCCCACTGCATCCACTCATGGTGGAGAACGATCTGTTGGCACGCCTTCAGGCCCGCCAGCATCTCGAGTGCTGGCTGCGGATCGCGCGAGCCGCGCAATACGTCGTGCAAGCTCGGCGCGTATGCGTTCGACATCTGCCTCATCCATCGCCACCGCGGCGCCCTGCCCGGCGCTCGTCCCCTCGCCGCGCCGTGCCGCGTTCTCGTCGAGCTCCATGACCTTTTCCAGCGTCCGCGCCAGCACCGCCATGGTCCGCGCGTCGCGCTCGGCGACCTCGTCGGGCTGCATCAGGCCGAGCTCGGCGCGGCGCTCTTCGGCCTCCTTGAGGTGCCCCTCGAAGCGGCGGTAGAGCCGCTGCACCAGGGCGATCCTGGCGCCCGCCATCTCCTGGGCCGAGGGCATGCGCTTGATGCGCCGCGGCCAGCCGCCGGCGTCGGCCAGGCGATAGAGCTTGTCCTTGCTGATGCCGAAGCGGGCCAGGATCTCGGCCACGGTAGCCTTGCCTTCCACATAGGCGCGCTCGATCGCGGCCTCGTCGGGGCCGGGCTTCATGGTCATGGCTGTTCGATAAGGTTGGGGTGAAAATGAAATCGCCGGCCTTGGGGGCCGGCTGATCGCTGCGTCCGCCGCGGCGCCGCTGTCGCTCTTTCCGTGCGCCTTTGCGCTGGCGCCGCCTCATGCGCGCTCCGGCGCCCGGTTTCTCCGGCCCGCCTCCACGCGCAATTGTCGAACGATAGCAGCCTTATACCGAAGCAGCGTAACGCTGTCAAGCGTTTTTTTCTCAGCGCGCAACTTTTTTTCTTATTTCGTGTTTTTTAGCGGATTTCCGCCCCACCGCGCCCGCAAATTATCGCAAGCGGAAAATGACCCTCGCCCTCGCCCCCTGCGGGAGAGAGCCTGCCCCCGGCTTGAACGGGGGGATGCGGAGGCTTGGGGCCGAAGGCCCTTAGCCGGAGCTGGGTGAGGGGTAAAAGGGCAGCGGCCGCCCCCTCATCCGGCTCGGGTCCCGGCGGACCCTCGCCACCTTCTCCCGCCAGGGGAGAAGGAAACGAACGCTTGGCGCGGCCCCTGCCCCACACCGTCACCCCGGCGCAGGCCGGGGTCCAGAAAAGCGGCTGCCCAGAGCTCCGCTTGTCCGGGACGACGAGGGAAAAGCCTCCAATCAATGGGATCGTAACGCGGGTTAGGGGTAGCGTAACCCGCCAGTTCTCATGACCCCTCAAACACATACGGCGCAATACGCTTCGCTATTGCGCCCTATGAGCTGGCAATCCCGTCTTGCCAATTGACCGGTCTTGTGCGGACGGGCAAAGTGTTCTATTTTTGTTCTCAAACATGAGGACCGCCAATATGCCACAGCAGCGATTTGGTGGTGAGCACACAGAGCTAAAGCTTTCCAAGGTCGAGGACTACCTTAAGGCCTATACCGAAGCGCTCAAGAACCAGGACTTTCGACTCATCTATTTTGACGCGTTCGCGGGCACTGGCGACATCCCGCAAGCGCGAAATGGCGCGCCACGACTCCCAAATGTTGATGACTACGAGCCATTCATTGTCGGTTCTGCGTTACGGGCCTTAAGCCTTCCAATCCCATTCGACGAATACGTCTTTGTTGATAGCGATGAAAAGAAGGTGGCGAAACTTGAAACGCTAGCCAACGAATTTCCACATCTGCGCGAACGAATGCATCTGAAATGTGCTGATGCAAATCTGGAGCTACAACGCTTTTGCGCGGACCGGGATTGGCGCAAATGGCGCGCGGTTATTTTCCTGGACCCTTTCGGAAATCAAGTTGAGTGGAAAACCATCGAGTCGATTGCGTGAACCGAGGCGGTGGACCTTTGGTATTTGTTCCCGGCTGGTCTCGGAGTCCATCGACAAATCGCCCGTGACGGCTCAGTTCATCGCACTCATGACGCGTCTTTGGACCGGATTTTGGGAACGAGTGATTGGCGAAATAGCTTTGTAAAGACGCAGCACGAAGTTGATCTTTTTGGAGAAATTCAGCGGGTGACATCGAAAGAGGCCGATCCCGATCTGATTACGAAATACATGATTAACCGTATGAAGGGCATATTTCACGGCGGCGTTCTCGATCTGTGGTTGCCCTTGGGATCCAGGGGCGTGCACATGTACTCGCTGATTTTTGCGTGGGCAAATCCGAGCAGGAAAGCCAAGCTCGCGGGTAAGCTTGCTGAAGCAGTGCTTAGGAGTAGCTCTCATGGCCGGACCAAGTGATATCGAATGGACCGACGCGACCTGGAATCCGGTCGCGGGCTGCAGCGTGATTTCGCCTGGCTGCGCCAACTGTTATGCGATGCGGATGGCGGCACGATTGGCCGCGATGGGGCAGGATAAGTACACGAACATTACGCGGAAGTCGGGCGGTCGAGCGAAATGGAATGGACGTGTCCGCTTGGATAAAGCGTCCATCGACCTTCCGCGAAAATGGAGGATAGGTCGGATCATATTCGTCAACAGCATGTCCGACCTTTTCCACGAGCGTGTGCCTTTCGACTTCGTTCGGAAGATTTTTCGAACGATGAATGAAACGCCGCAGCACACATATCAGGTGCTAACCAAGCGCGCCGAATTGCTTGAGAAGCTTTCCCCCAAGCTAACCTGGACTCCAAACATCTGGATGGGAGTCAGCGTGGAAAATTCGGATTTCACTTGGCGAATCGACCACTTGCGGCGCTCCGATGCGAGGGTGAAGTTTCTCAGCCTGGAACCGCTGTTGGGACCTTTGGAAGATTTGGAATTGCACGGCATTGACTGGGCCATCGCAGGGGGCGAGAGCGGTCCCGGCGCACGGCCAATGGCGCCGGAGTGGGTTCGCTCGATCCGGGATCAGTGTGTGAAGGCCGGAGTGGCGTTCCATTTCAAACAGTGGGGTGGCGTCAACAAGAAAAAGACGGGTCGCGTTCTTGATAACCGTACATGGGATGAATGGCCCGCCCAGTTTTCAGGTGCAAAGGTCGACAGTCAGCCGCGGATCGCCAGTGTTAATGCAAGCGCTTCGGCAATGCCGTAGGATCGACTACTGCAGCGTCGTGCCCTTCCCCCCCTACCTCCACACCCTCTTCTGCCCCGGCAACGGGCGGACGCGGTCCTCGAGCTCGCGCACGCGCACGGCTATCTCCTCGACCGCGAAGGCGCGCACCGAGACCCCGGCCTGGTGCACGGTTTCCGGATCGCCGGAGACGAGCGGGTGCCACCAGTAAAGGGCCCTGCCCTCGGCGACCAGCCGGTAGGCGCAGCTTTGCGGCAGCCAGCCGAGCGTGCGCACCTGATCCGGGTCGAGCCTGAGGCAGCCGGGAACCCGCGCGCTGCGATGGGCATAATCGCGGCAGCGACAGGCGCCGATATCCAAAAGCGCGCAGGCAACGTCGGTATAGGCGATGTCGCCGGATTCGGCGTCCTCGAGCTTGACCAGGCAGCACTGCGCGCACCCGTCGCACAGCTGCTCCCATTCCTTGGCGCTCAGCTCGTCGAGCCGCTTCGTCTCCCAGAACGGTTCCTTGGCCATCGGCGAATTCCAAATTCTTTACTGAACTTGTCCGCGCAGACTCAACACGGCGCCCGCAACTTGCTACAAATGTAGCCGCGAGGCCACGATTCGGTGAAGGACAAGTTCGGCGGCGACTTGCGGACACCGGGAGAGTTTCGGGATTCACGAGCCGTGGACGATCGGGATTTCGACACCAAGAGCAAGTGGCGCGACCTGAGGTTCGTGGACATCGACGCCTGGGTCGATGCCAACGTCTATAACTTCCTCCGCACGCTGGGCGACGCCTACGATGCCTATTCCGCCTTCATGGCGCGGTTCCGCATCGCCGGCTTCCGGCGGCTCGTCGTGGAGCTTGGGTCGGACGCCACCTCGTTCGCCATTCTCGGCGGGCTGATCGTGCTCGCCTTCGCCCAGCCGGCCTTCGAGGAGACCGACCAGGCCTGGCGCAAGTCGACCCAGTACTCCATCGCCTTCACCGACCGCCACGGCAATCCGATCGGCAAGCGCGGCCTGTTGCACAATGACGCGGTGCCGCTGGCGGAGATTCCCGACCATTTGATCAAGGCGGTGCTGGCCACCGAGGACCGGCGCTTCTACGAGCATTTCGGCATCGACTTTGTCGGCCTGTTCCGCGCCACGCTGGAAAATGCGCGCGCCAACGACGTGGTTCAGGGCGGCTCGACCATCACCCAGCAGCTCGCCAAGAACCTGTTCCTGACGCCCGAGCGCACGCTGGACCGCAAGATCAAGGAGGCGTTCCTGGCGCTGTGGCTGGAGGCGCGGCTGACCAAGCCCGAGATCCTCAAGCTCTATCTCGACCGCGCCTATCTCGGCGGCGGCACGGTCGGGGTCGACGCCGCGGCGGAGTATTACTTCGGCAAGTCGGTGCGCGACGTGAACTTGGCCGAGGCGGCGATGCTCGCCGGGCTGTTCAAGGCGCCGGCGCGGTTCGCCCCGCACATCAACCTGCCGGCGGCCCGCGCGCGGGCCCATGTGGTGCTCAACAATATGGTCGCGTCGCGCTTCCTGACCGAGGGCCAGGTCTATGGCGCGCGGCAGAATCCGGCGAGCGTCATTGACCGGTCGGACAGCAACATCCCGAACTATTTCCTCGACTGGGCTTATCGCGAGGCGGAGCGGATCGCGCGCGGCAAGGACTTCGTTCTGACCGTCAAGACGACGCTCGATCCGAACATCCAGAAATCCGCCGTCTCGGCCATCGAATCCTCGCTGCGCCAATATGGGCAGCAATACGATGCCGAGCAGGGAGCGCTCGTGCTCATGGAGCATGACGGCGCCGTGCGCGCCATGGTCGGCGGCCGCGACTATGGCGAGAGCCAGTTCAACCGCGCCACCGACGCCCTGCGCCAGCCCGGCTCGTCGTTCAAGCCGTTCGTCTATCTCACCGCCCTGATGAACGGCTTCACGCCGAATTCGATCGTCCTCGACGCGCCGATCACCATCGGCAACTGGTCGCCGCAGAACTACGGCCGCTCCTATGCCGGCCGCATCACCCTGACGACGGCGCTGCAGCGATCGCTCAACACGGTGGCGGTGCGCATCTCGCAGTCGTTCGGCCGCGACAAGATCGCCGAGACGGCGAAGCTGATGGGCATCCGCTCGAACATCATCGTCACCCGCTCGCTGCCACTCGGCGTCGCCGAGGTCACCCTGCTCGACATGACCAGCGCCTATGGTGCCTTCGCCAATGGCGGCAAGCAGGCGGCAGGGTACGGCATCCTGGAAATCAGGAATGCGCGCGGCGACGTCATCTACGACCATGGCCGCGACGAACCGCCGCCGCGACAGCTCGTCGACGCCAGCTATATCGCCGATCTAAATTACATGCTTAGCCACGTGGTCGAGTTCGGAACCGGCCGCCGCGCCCTTATGGATTTCACGGTTGCCGCCGGCAAGACCGGCACGAACCAGGCCTATCGTGACGCCTGGTTCATGGGCTTCACCGGCAAATATGTCGCCGGCGTCTGGTTCGGAAACGACGATTTCCACTCCATGAAACGCATGACCGGCGGCACCCTGCCGGCCATGACCTGGAAGCAGGTCATGTCGTCGGCCCACACCGAACAGGACATCTTGCCGATCATCGGCGCCATCGATCCGCGCGGCATCATGTTCAAGGTCCAGACCCAGATCGCCGAAGGCGACTCCGGCGCCGCCGGCGTGACGCGTGTTCCGCCGGTGCACACCTCGACGCTCTCGGATCGGCTGGTGACGACGCTCGACAATTTGCAGAGCTTGTTCGCCCAGACGCCGCGCCTGTCCGGGCGCCCCCTCCCGGGACCGCCGGACAATCGCCTTCGCGGCGCCCTTGACCGCAGCGCTCAGGTGCTCGATGGCGGCCAAGAGCCGGCGCCGGAAGCCGGCGTCCCGCCGCAAATCCGTTGAGACCGGCGCTGGCGGGCGTTACAGCACTATGCGGGCTCCATTGGAGCGAGTCCCGGTCATATGGAGCTATTTGACCGGGAGCCGTTCTTGGGTCTGAACTCAATCGGATGGGATGCGGTGAGCCGTGCAAATCGCGATTAATCTCGCCGTGGCGCTTTCGATCGCGCTTATCGTCGGCCTGGGCGGGACCTGGTACGCGCTGACCTTCGAAAAAGGGGTTGAGGCAGTGATCTCCGGGCCGTGGCGCGCGCTTATCGAGATCGGCACCTCCGAGGCCAACCCTTACGCCCGCGCGATCCTTGCGCGCACCGGCGCAATCCCCATGCTGGCGACCGAATCCATTGTCTTTCGCACATCGACCGACTCGCGCGGCAATGCGTTGCGTGGCGCCTGCGAGTACCGGTTACGCGGCGAGCGGATCGATGCGCGCTGGTGGACGCTGACCGTAACCGACAACCGGGGGCGCCTGCCCGTTGGAGACCCTGCCTCGCACGCCGTGACCAACGTCGGGGTCGTGCGCGATGCTGACGGCCAATTCGAGATCACGCTGTCGCCGACAGCCCGGCCCGGCAACTGGTTGGCCACGGGAGGCATGGAGAGATTTGCGCTGGCGCTGCGCCTCTACGACAGCCCGCTCTACATCAATGGCGGGCTCGAAGAGATCATCATGCCGAGCATCACGCTGGGGCGGTGCCCATGAAGTTCTCGGTTCTTTGGTCCCTTGGCGGCCTCATGCTGGGCGGCATCATCCACATCGCTTCTGTCCTGTGGGTCCCGGTGACGGCGGCGAATGACAGTTGGACGCGAATTACCGGTCTCGGTTCGGCCAATATGCTGCACGTCGTCGCGCCGACACAGGACGGGCGTGCCCCCCTGCCCGACCTGGACCCGAGCCTGCGCCATGCGGTTTGCCGCTACGACCTCACCGATGGGCCCTTGCTCATCACCAGCCAGGTGCCACTCGTCTACTGGTCGGTCGCGCTCTATGACCGCCGCGGCCTCAACTATTATGCCATCAACGACCGGCTGGTTGCCGGACGAAACATCAGGCTGTGGGTGGCGACCAAGCAGCAGCTCTTGGCGATCGAGCCGCAAACGCCGGAAACGGTCGAGGACGATCAAAGGCTGTTGATCGGCGCGCCCGGGGTACTCGGCTTCGCCGTATTCCGCGCGCTGGTTCCCGGCCCGAGCTTTGAGGCATTGGTGGGCAATGCCTTCGAAGCGACAAGCTGCAGCACGTTTGACCCGACGGCAGCGCGGGACCTTCTGAGCGAATTCAACGGCGCAACCCACACGCGCTGATGCACCCAATGATGGGTGCACACTCCGCCGGCGTCAGTTCCCGGTGGTTCGGTGGCCGCGCTTGATGCCCGGCTTGCCGGGGTCGGGATCTGGCAGCTGATCGGAATGGTTGAACGCGTGTCGTTCCAGCCGCACGCCAGGGAAGATGACGACCTCGCCGCGTGCCGTCCCGCCGACGAGGCTGCACTGCGCGCCAGTCTCGGACCTATCGCGTTGGCGGGGCTCGAATTTCAAGATCGTAGCCATCGTCGTTTCTTTCTCCAATCGTACACGAGCGGGCGTGGATAACAATGGCGGTGCCTCGGAATCGGCGGCAGCGCCTCAGAATCGGCGCATTGCTGATTACAAATTCGCCAAGGTTAAGAAAGCGCTAACGCTTGTTCGTTATGTTAAGTGTGAGTATGGCGGCATGTGGGTGTTGCCGCCTTGAATGGGAACACAATCCTCCATGCATCTAACGCGACTAGACAATGTCTCCGGCCTGCCCGGGGCAGCCGGAATCTGGAGCGGTCACCGACGCGACACGATGCTTCTGATTCTCGCCGACATGTTCGCCGTCCATGGCGAGCGTCAATCTGCGGCAGAGCGTGCGAACAATGAAGAGCTCATGATCAGATTGGCCGGCGAAGCGGGCTTGGTGGTGCGTCAGGAGGTCGCCGAGCGGCTGGCCCGGCATCAAAAGCCGCCGCGCCGGTTGGTCCGCGCCCTGGCCGAGGACAACATCGTCGTGGCCAAGCCGCTGTTGCGCCATTCCCCGGCCTTGAGCGACGAGGAGCTGGCGCTCATCGTCCTGACAACGACGGTGGAGCACGCCCGCGCGGCAGCGGAGCGCCCGGCGTTCGGTGCCGCGCTCGGCGACGCCATCGTCGCAACGGAGGATCGCGAAGCAATCCTGACGATACTCCGAAACCCTTACGCCGCATTGTCGCAAGACGGCATCCGCCGGCTCTGCCGCACCGCCAGTGGCGTCCAAGACATCGTCGAAGCCCTGCTCAAGCGGGACAATCTGGAACCGGCGGTGCTGGCCGAACTGTTTTGGTATGCGACGAGCCAAAGCCGCGAAGCGATCCTTGTGCGGCTTTCCGCGCAGGCGCTCTGGCCGGCCGAGCAGCCGCGTCTCAATGCGCCATTGCGGCAGGCCAACGCGGCGAACCTCAAAATGGCGGAGGAGGGATTGTCGAAGCTGCTCCTGGGCCGTCGTATCGATGATTTCCGCAAACTGTTCAGCCGCGCCATGGGCATTGGGCCTTCGCTTTCGGCGCGCATCATGAAAGACGATAGCGGCGAGCCTTTCGCCATCGCCTGCCGCGCCGCTGGATTTTCGATGGCCGGCTACACGACCTTGCTGATCTTGTACAATCCGGCCGTCGGCCAGTCGGTGCAGCGGGTCTTTGCCCTCGGCAGCATCTATGAAACGATACCCCGGGCGCTGGCTTGGCACCTGCTGGAAGCATGGAGCGCCCGGATGGGCGACAGGGCGCAGACCGCGGTCGCACTGAGGGAAGCAATTCACGAACCCCTTGCCATTCGCAGCGAGCGCAGTGCCAACGGCTATACGCGGGGCCGCGACGGCAACCGGACGCGTATGCCGACGGCTCGGCCGTTCGAGCGATTTGCCGGCGGCTCGGGCGGGTAGACGTTTCGCTGTTTCGCGGATTGGGCGGGATTTACCGCTCCGGTTCCGAGTCAAAGACGTGATTGTCGGCGATCGGCGGGCCGGTCGCCTTGTCGAGTGCCACGCCGGAAACGGCTGAGAGCTTTCGTACAAGCGCAGCCGACATTTGGCCGGTCACCTTCAGCCCATGGTCGCGCTCGAAGCGCGCAATTGCCGCCTGAGTGTTGCTGCCCAGCCGTCCGTCGATCCTGCCCGGCGCATAGCCGAGATCGGCCAGCACCTGCTGAACCGCCAACAGGCGCGTTTCGGAATCCGACGCCGGCGGCGCCGGTGGCATGGGGGGCACCGGCGGCACATCCCGGCGCGCCAATCTGACCTGCCGATACAGGCCCTCGTCGGCCCTCCCGGTGCCGTTAAGTCCGATCGCCTTCTGATAAGCGGCGATGGCCATGCGGGTGCGCGGCCCGTCGATGCCGTCGACCGCACCGTCATAGAATCCGAGGTCGCGCAGACCGCGCTGCAGTTCCCGCATCTCTGGCGAAGCCTCGACACGTGTCTGAACCGGAGCTTTCTCGGCGAATTGGGACGGCGAGGCGGGCGGCGCGGCCGCGAACAGGGGTGCTGGATGGCGACCGTCCTGAAGCCACAGCGCATTGATCCATACGACACCGCCTGCGGCGATGGCGATGGTGGCGGCAAGATCGAGATTGAGCCTGCGTCTCACCTCTGCCGGTCCTCTCCCACCGCACGCGATTGGCCGGCCTAAGCCGGCTGCCTCAAGGGCACGACCTTGCGCTCCGCTATCCGGTTCTTGCTTGTGCCCGGCTTGAGCGGCAGGATCACCGAGACACGGGTTCCGATACCCGGCTCGCTTTCGATTTCCATGCTGCCGCCATGCAGCCGCGCGACCCCGTGCACCATCGACAGCCCGAGCCCGGCACCTTCGTGCTTGCGAGTATAGGACATGTCGACCTGGGCGAAGGGCTGAGCCAGATGCGAAAACTGCTCAGGCGCCATCCCGATGCCGGTATCCTCGACCGACAGGATCACCGCGGCCGCAGTGAAGCGTGCCGCCAGCGTCACTCTGCCGCCGGGTGCGCTGAACTTGATGGCGTTGGACACGAGATTGATGAGGATGCGCCGGCAGGCGCTCTCGTCGGCGGTGATCTCGGGCATCTTGTCCTGCAGCTCCAGGCACAGCTCAAGACCGGCACGCGCGGCATCGGCGGCCATCGCCTGGTGGCATGAGCACACCAAATCCGGCACATCCAGGGGCTGTGGATTGATCTCGAAGCTGCCCGTCTCAAGCCGTGACACGTCGAGAATATTGTCGACGAGACCGAGAAGTCTCTGGCCACTATGACGAATGATCCGGGGGAATTCGTGCTGCTGCTCGGCCGTGAGATCATCCATGCCCTGCTCGCAGAGAATGTCGGAAAAGCCGATGATGGCATTGAGCGGCGTGCGCAGTTCGTGGCTCATGGCGGCCAGGAAGCGAGACTTGGCGCGGTTGGCGGCTTCCGCCTCGTTGCGCATGCGCAACAATGCTGCCTCATGGGCCTTGCGCTCGGTCACATCGCGGCTGACCGCAACCACTTGTCTGCGCCCGGCATGCAGTTCCGTCTCGCCGGCGCCAAGCGGGCGGCAGCGCATCTCGAGCCAGACGGTACCGGTGCTGGACGCCAGTGCCGCTTCGTCACCGCGCGGCTTTGCATCGTCGCGCAGACGGAACTCGACATTGGTCGCTGTGCCGCGTTGGGCGGCGCGGGATATGGCGGTGAGGAAGGCCGGGCGGTCGACCGGGTAAATGCGCTCCAGGAGGCCGTCGCCAAGAAGCGTCGCGGCAGGCGTGCCGATGAGCCGCTCGGCGGCGAGCGATGCAAAATTCACCGCCCCATTGGCGCTGTGTCGCGTGATCATGTCGGTGGCGTTTTCGGCCAACAGGCGGTAGCGCTCCTCGCCGCGCCGGATGGCGCGTTCCGATTCGCCGTGCACCCGGTGGACGCTGACCGCAAGCCCGCCGGCATAGACCGTTGCCGATACGGCCCCAATCATCGTCACCGCCCGCCAGTCTCCGACCAGCATCCGTGGCTCCGGAAGCATGCCGGAATGCGTCAGCGCGAACAGGACCAGCAATGCCAGGCAAGCAAGGCAGATTCCGGCCAGCACGATGCGGCGCGACAAAGACAGCGCCGCCTCGAATGGAATAATGATGATCCACGGGATGAGGAACGAGTTCAGGCCGCCGCTGATCGCCGCCGCGTAAGTGACGAGCCCGGCGAGATTTGCAACCGATATGAGGTGCGCGGCTTCGTAGCGCGCCGTCCACGACAGGAAAATGGCAATGGCAATCGGCGACACGAACCAGGAAAAGGCCAGCGCCTCGGCCAGCTTGGGTTGGCCGTAGACGGCAAGATACACCGGAAGCACCAGAAGGGCGATGGAGCCGCCAATGACGTGCGCGGCGATAAAGCTGCGATGCCGCGTCGCAATCACCTGATTGTGGCGCGCGGAGATGTGTACGAGACGCTCGAAATTTAGGCCGACACGATCGGCAATCTGACGCAGATTCACCACCCGTTAGCGCTCCCAGCGCGCTCTCCCGAGGTCAGACATCCCGTTGCGGATGGTCCCATCGGCTGCTTAAGGAAGCGTGAAGCCCGGGTTGCCTGTATAGGGCGCAGGGGGTGATCCCGCTCAGGCGTCGCGAATTTTCCGCCAGGTCGCCGCAAGGGCAAGGTGAGCTTTCCGGCCGAAGAACACGTCGGGGAGCGTCGCGCCGCCCGTGCCGGAGCCAGTGTCGTGGGCGCATCGATCCCTGCTTGCCGGCGCGCATCCTCGTCGCCGGGCCGTCCGATCACTGGCCGTCGGTGTCAGAAGTGAAACACTCCGTTGCCATGGCCATGGGCCGGCCGCGGTGGTTACCCCTGAATCTTTACAATTTCTGACTATCTAGAGCGGATTTATCATAAAAAGATATATACGTAACTTCTTTGTCAAACGTCGCAACTTTCATTCGAATTCTATTTAAATTCAGGACTTATTGTTACGACCCGCTCAACGGGCATGTGCTAGATTCTGCCTGATCGAATCGAATAAAGGGCAGCGTCATGTTTCTCCTTCGAACCCTATTCTGGTTGACCGTGATCATTCTACTGCTTCCTGCAGATGAACCGCCGTCGAATACACAGCCGGACACAAACACGGGTGTCAGTGCGGCGAGTGTCATGGACGCGGCGTGGACCACCGTCGCCGATATTACGTCGATTTGCCAGCGCAGCCCGCGCGTGTGCGAAACCGGCCAAGCCGCCTTCTACACGTTTCTGCACAAGGCGCGTTATGGCGCCGGGCTGGTGTACGAGCTGATCTCCGGAGCGGCGGGCCCACAGCCCGTGCCGGCCGCCGACCCGCTGCCGAGCACGACCAATCGTGCCGCGGCACTGGCTCCGCCGTCGCGCGAAGCGATGGCGACGATGCCGCAGAATACGTTGCAACCCAGCGATCTGGTGCCGAATTGGAACGGCCCAGCGCCGAACCGTTCGGCCTGAGCGCGGCACGCGATCTCCAAGGCTGGCGCTCGACCGACGCGTCATACAGTTTGGCGGTTTCGAGCTGCCAATATGGCGCCGCGGGCGGTTTCGTACCTGCCCTTGCCGTCCGCGGCGCATGCTCCCCCCTCTCCTCCCTAAAGCGGTTCCCGGTTTCGCACCTCCACGGTAGCACCGACGGCCTAACGCCCTTATATTCTCGGACAAGGCTTCAAGGCCGAAGGAACGCGTGATGTCGATTGATCGGATCCTCGAAGATTTCGAATTTCTCGATGACTGGGAGGATCGCTACCGCTATGTGATCGAGCTCGGCCGCGGGCTGGAGCCACTCGACGAGGCTTGGCGGACACCGGAAAACAAAGTGCAAGGGTGCGTCAGCCAAGTGTGGCTGCATTCCGAGCTGCGCCGCGACGACGGCAACGGGCCGGCGTTGGTCCTGCACGGCGACAGCGATGCGCATATTGTGCGCGGTCTCATCGCCATCCTGTTCGCTCTGTTTTCAGGCCGCACCCCGCGCGCGGTGCTCGAGGCCGACCCCAACCAGGTCTTTGAGCGGCTGGACCTGCGCGAACATTTGACGCCTCAACGCTCAAACGGCCTCACCGCCATGGTCGAGCGGATCAAGCGCGATGCGCGTGAAGCGCAGGAAAGCATGGCCAGTTTGCATTAGGAGCCTGAGGACCGTCACACTCCGTCAACCGCCGGTCGATAGTCGAGCCCGCCCCAATGGCGCAGCCGTTGGGCAAATGGCGCGGGCGGCGTCTCCGCGATGCCGTAGTGGCGGGCAAGGCGAGTGAGCGCCAGCTGCAGGATCAGCTTGCCGGAGCGCACCGGCCAGCCATTGGCCGCTTCAATCTCCGCCAGCCCTTTAAGGAAACAGCACACGTCGACCAGGATGTCGGCGAGTTCCGGACCGACGGCGGCAAGCGCCTTGTTGACACGCGTGCGCGCCGCGATGGCCGAATCGAGCAATGCTGCCGCCCCGCCCGGCTCGCTGCTGCGGCGTTTGACGCGATGGACCACCGGAGACCAATTCGAGGTCACCCTGGGCATCAGCCGGGCGCGGGTGAAATCCGCGCGCAGCCGCTCGCCGGCGGAATATTGCTGATCGGAGATCAGCGGCGCACCGTCGCGGCCCTTGCGACGGTACAGCCAGGCAAGTGGAGATTCGGCCGCATTGATGCTAACCGTGTGGGCAACGCCGGCAACATCGACGCGCTGGCGTACAATTGTCCTGTGTTGGCGCAGGAACGGCTCGTCCGCCGCTTGGTTGCGCCTGAGCCAGGCCCGCCCCGTATCGGACAGACGCCAACCGCCACTTGTTTTCTCGATGAAGCCGCGTTGATGGGCGGCATTCATCAACTCCGCGTCGATGGCGTCCAACCGAATAGGTAAGTTGCTGCCGGACCGTTCCCCGACAAGGGCATCGAGGAAGCTGGTCAGTCGCCGCTCTGCCAGTACACGCGGTCTAGCTTGCTTGCGGCGCGTCACGCCGCCACCGCTCCAAAGATGCCGTCCACACGGGCGCGCAAGGTTTGCTCCAAACAATCGAGGCTGACGTCGAACCCCGGATCGTTGCGCCGATCCTCGACCAGCCGGCAAGCGTGGGCGACCGTGGTGCGGTCGCGACCGAACAGCAGGCCCGCCTCGGAGTAGGTCAGGCCAAATCCGACATGGGCCAGATACATGGCGACCTGACGCGCGCGGGCGGTCTGGGCATCGCGCCGGGTCGGCGCTCGAAGCTCTTTGGGAGGAACCAAAAAGGCTGAGGACACAGTATGCGCTACCATTGGTCCTAGACCACGAGATATCATTGCTGACTGGCGCACCAGCGGCTGGCGCGACACGCGAATGAATGTGGAAAGCTCGGTTTGCCGCCGCAGTCGACTTGTATCCATGATACCTACTATCTTTGCGTGTATACCTGAGTATTTCTTGGTAAGGTTGCAGGATTAAATCCTTGTGTTCGAATTCTCACCTATTTTGTAAATAGCGGGGATAACTTTTTTCGAGAGCCGCGCAAGAAGCGCTGATATGGATAACTTGGGGTTGCCATGCAGACTCGAATACGTGAACTGCGAAAGCGTCGCAGCCTGACGCTGCAACAGCTCGCCGATCTGATCGGCACGACGCCGCAAACCGTGCAGCGGCTCGAAACCGCCAACATGACGGTGTCGATGGAGTGGCTCAGCCGGTTCGCGGATGCGTTCGGTGTTCGAGCAAGCGACCTGATCGCCGACGATCCAAACCGCAACATTCCACTGCTGGGACGCATTGGGCGAGACGGGACCATGCAAGCCCGTTCGGGCGATCATGTGAACGACGCCGTCGCCTTGGACGTTCCCGCTGATGATCCGGTGGCCGTGCAGCTGGAGTCCGATGTGGGCGACTACCCGGCCGGTTCGTTCCTGATCGGCAACAGGCTCTCGGGCGCCGATATCGTCAACGCTCATGGGCACGACTGCATCGTCATGCTGGCGAGCGGTTTGGTGCTGCTGCGCCGCCTGATCTGTCGCGACGGCCTGATTTCCATCGTTCCGATCGAGCCCTCCGGCGACGTCCGTTTCGATGTCGACATCGCCTGGGCGGCGCGGTTGATCCTGCAATTGCGCTACTTGTAGGGCAGCGCAGGGTGGAAGTGCAGAAAAGTTATCCCCGCCGGCGGCGCGAAGCGCATCCTGGACTCCACATCAATGGAGTTCCGGATCATGGCCATGGATATAGGCGCGGTTCGATATCGACCGCATCGGGATTGGGATCGGGCGCAAGGCCCTGCCCGGCGCGCGGGAACGGTGGGATACGAGCGCCGACGCATGTTGCCGCGGCTCCTGCCGATCACCGACAGCGAGCTTGCGCCCGACGACCCGGAGGCGGTGCGCAGAATCGTCGACCGCCTTGCCCGCGCGCTGCGGTCGGAACGGCAGCGCGGCCGGGCCGGGCACTGGAGCTACGATTTGAACCGGCATATCGCCCTCGCCCAGGCGATCGACGCGGAACGCCGGCGGCTTGAGACGCTCACCCAAACGGGCTGACGCGTTCGAGCGATGGCGCGGCCGCACAGCCCGAGAGAACCGCGCCTTGCCCTTTCAGAGGCGGACCGGAGGTCTGTCTTGGAGAGCAAGGTGCGGTTTTTCAAGCCGTCCGGTTTACGAAAGCGATGCCGAGGCAGGAGCGATCGCCGAGACGGCGCTCTTAATCGGTCTCCCGGGATAAGGGCTCAGCCCCGGCCCTTGCGCCGACGCTGCTGACCCAGTCCCATTTGCTTGGCAAGCGCCGAGCGGGCTGCCGCATAGTTGGGGGCAACCATCGGATAGTCCATCGGCAATCCCCATTTTTCGCGGTATTCCTCCGGCGAGAGATCGTAATGGGTGCGCAGATGGCGCTTCAGCGATTTGAACTTCTTGCCGTCTTCGAGACAGACAATGTAGTCGGGCGTGATCGATCTCCTCGGCGGGACTGCCGGCTTTTGCGGCTCCGCCTTGGCTTCGGCCTCTCCCGTGGCGATCGATCTCAATGCCGCGTGGACGTCGATGATGACCTTGGAGAGGTCGGGAACGGCGACCACGTTGTTGCTGACATAGGCTGAGACGATGTCAGCAGCCAGTTCAATCAGTTCGTCCCGATTGATATTCTCAACGGCATTCATTTGATTCAGTCCTTTCCGGCCAGAATTGCATATTGTTGTTATCGGTGGCGTTTTTGCTTCACACACCTAGAGCGACGCGCGACGAATTAACCATGAAGCGCACGCCGCTCTATTTCTATCATAATAACTCAAGATCGAAGGTTCAATGTATTAATTGTTCCCGTTACCCCAATATCCCCCACGCAATCCTTAAAAGTAAATTGATCGGCCACAAAAACCGGATTTTGAAAAACAGAAATAGCTCCAAACTGTACCTGCGGGCGACAAATAGGCGCAGCGGATCGGCCGCCAGCCGGTTAGATGATTCGCCGCTTGGGTGGTTTCCGCGCCCGGCGGCACGCCCGCACGCCCTGCAGGCGCATCAGCCGAACCCATTCAGAGATAGTAGACGATGAGATATACGGCGAGCAGAACGGTGGTCCAGAACGCCATCGAGCCGGTCGGCCAGGTGCGCGCCATGATGCCCTGCGGCCCGTGGTGGCGGTAGAGGCCGGCGATTGCCCTGGCGAGCGAGCGGTGAATGGCGCCGGTGGTGCCCTCCCACGCCACGGTCGCAGAGGCCCAGGTTCTGACGGCCGCCGCCTTCGCCACGCGCCGGTAGAACCAGTCGAAATCGAGGTTGGTCGAGCGCAGCTCCGGCGGGTAGAGCCCGGTGCGCACCAGGATGGTGAAGGCCAGCGAGGCGAACAGCAGAAGCTGAAGCTGGGTGACGACATGCTCCAGCGTATAGGGGTGAAAGTCGACCGGGTACGGCAGAATGGCGTAGAGCGGCCCCGGGAAGACGCCGATCAGGACGCACAAGGCCGCCGTGATCGCCATCGCGGTCAGCATGTTGGCGGGGGCTTCGCGCGGACGCTTGCCGGAATCGTGGGCGAAGAAGGCGAAATACGGGATCTTGATGCCCGAATGGTGAAAGACGCCGGCGCTGGCGAAGACCAGCACCAGCCAGGTCACGAGATAGCCCTCGTCCATGGCCGCCGTCAGGATCAGCGCCTTGGAGATGAAGCCGCTGAACAGCGGGAAAGCGGAGATGGAGGCGGCCCCGACGATGCAGAAGCCGGCCGTCCACGGCATGGTCTTGTAAAGGCCGCCCAGTTCCGAGCCCTTGATGGTGCCGGTCCGGTAGAGCACCGCGCCCATCGACATGAACAGCAGCGCCTTGTAGAGGATATGGGTGAAGGCGTGCGCCGCGGTTCCGTTGAGCGCCATTTCGGTGCCGAGGCCGATCCCCACCACCATGAATCCGAGCTGGTTGTTGAGGCTGTAGGCCAGCACCCGGCGCAGATCGTTCTCGATCACCGCATAGAAGATCGGGAACGCGGTCATGGTCGCGCCGATCGGGATCAGGATATCGGTCCCGGCGAAGCCGCGGGCCAGCGCGTAGACGGCGAGCTTGGTGGTGAACACCGACAGCCACACCGTGCCGGTGACGGTGGCTTCCGGATAGGCGTCCTGCAGCCAGTTGTGCAGCAGCGGAAAGGCGCACTTGACGCCGAAGGCGAGGAAAATCAGGACCGTCGCCGGCGAACCCAGCTCCATGGCCGCAAAGGCGATCGAGCCGGTCTCGCGCAGGAACAGGAGCGCGCCGGCCAGCAGCAGCACGCCGGAGCCCACTTGGATGATCAGGTAGCGCATGCCGGCGCGGTAGGCCCGCTCGTCGCGGCGCGCCCAGATCAGGAACACCGAGGCGATCGCCGTTCCTTCCCAGAAAATGAACAGCGTCACCAGGTCGCCGGCAAACACCGCGCCGACGGCGCTGCCGGCATAGACGAGACCGGCGACCTGCTGCACGGTGTCCCTGACGTGCAGCGAATAGATGACGCTGACCAGGACGGCGATCAGGAAGATATAGGCGAAGAGCAGGCTCAGCCTGTCGACCCGCAGCGTCGTCAGGGTCAGGTCGAACAGCTCCACCTGCCCCCCTTCGCCGTGGGTCAGCGTCAGCACGTAGGCGAAGCAGACGACGGGCAGCGCCAGCAGGTAGCCGGCCCGCATCCAGCCGCGCAGCAGCGGCACCGGCAGCGCGCCGAGGATGAGGATGAGGCCCGGCGAGACCTCAGTCATCGTAATAGTCCTCGCGGCGCATCACGATGCGGCGCATCTGCTTGGCCGCGAGCACCAGGCCGAAGGCGCCCACGAAGCCGTAAAGGGCATAGAAGCCGAACACGTGCTCGATGGCGAAGGGTCCGTGCTTCTCGACGAAAATGTCGATGGCGAACAAGAGCCCGCACACCGTGTAGAGCCCGTAGACCAGGCGGTCGACATTGCGCCGGTCGTCGAGCCAGTAGCGCTTTTTCTTCGGGCCGCGGGCGGCCCGTTTCCGGTCAGAATCCTTCACGTGCGATCTCCTCGAATGGCCCTGCCGGCCCGATCATCCCGGAGAGCAGCGCTTCGATGGCTCCCGCCTGGAAAAACAGGACGAAGGTCAGCAAAGCGGTAACGCACAAGGGCACGACGCAGGCCAGCGGCGCCTCCTGGATGGCGACCCGCGCGCCCGGCTTCGTGCCCGGCGGCGGCAGGAAATAGCCCCGCGCCACGATCGGCATCAGATAGGCGACATTGAGCAGCGAGCTGATCATCAGCACCGCCACGACGAAGGCGTGGCCGGCATCGAGCGCGCCCAGGGCGATGAACCACTTGCTCCAGGTGCCGCCGAGCGGCGGCAGGCCGATGACGCTGAGCGAGGCGACGAAGAATGCGGCCATGGTGAACGGCATGACGCGGCCGATGCCGGCCATGTCGCTGATCTCGGTCTTGTGGGTGGCGACATAGATGGCGCCGGCGCAGAAGAACAGCGTGATCTTGGCCGCCGCGTGCATGGCGATGTGCATGCCGCCGCCGATCAAGGCCATCGGCGTGGCGAGCGCGGCGCCGACCACCACATAGGCGAGCTGGCTGACCGTGGAGTAGGCCAAGCGCGCTTTCAGATTGTCGCGGGTGAGCGCGACCAGCGAGGCGGCGATCAGGCTGAAGGAGGCGACATAAACCAGCCAGTTGCTCGCGCCCGTCTCCGTCAGGAAATCGACGCCGAAAATATAAACGACGACCTTGACCACCGTGAACACGCCGGCCTTGACGACCGCGACCGCGTGCAGCAGCGCGCTGACCGGCGTCGGCGCCACCATCGCCGCCGGCAGCCAGAAATGCATCGGCATCAGCGCCGCCTTGCCGATGCCGAAGACATAGAGCGCGAGCAGGACGCCGATGGTCGCGGGACTGGCCATGCCGGCGAGGATGCCGCCTTGGGTGAAGGCGACGGTGCCGGCCAGGTACCAGGTCCAGACGATCGCCGGCAGCAGCAGCACCATGGAGGTGCCGAGCAGCAGCAGCAGATAGACGCGGCCGGCGCGCTTGGCCTCCTCGGTGCCCTTGTGGGTGACCAGCGGATAGGTCGAAAGGGTCAGCGCCTCGTAGCCGATGAACAGGGTGAACAGGTTGGCGGCGAAGGCGATCGCCATGGTCGAGCCGATGGCCACCGCGAAGCAGACATAGAAGGAGGTCTGGCGCGGCTCCTTGTTGCCGCGCATATAGCCGATCGAATAGATCGAGTTGAGGATCCACAGGCCGGAGGCGACGGTCGCGAACAGCATGCCGAGCGGCTCGATGGAAAGCCCCAGGTCGAGCCCGGTCGCCACCTCGAAGCCGCCGAGCGCCGGCCGCTCGCCGGCCAGCACGCGCGTCAGCAGCGCCAGGACGGTGGCGAACAGCACCGCCGCCGCCGTCAGCGTCACCGTCTCGCGCGCGTTCGGCGCGTCGTGGAACAGCGGGATCAGCGCCGCGGCGGAAAACGGCACGATCAGCGCCAGGATGAGGAGCATTTCTCCGCTCATCTGATTCCCGCCAGCAGAATCTCGGCGGCGCGGCGCGCCACGTCGACGGTGAGCGAGGTCTCGATGCCGAAATAGACCGTGGCCAGGCTCAGCACCCACACCGGGATCAGCATCGAGGCCGGCAGTTCGCGCGCCTTCCTTGTTTCCTCGGTGGCCTCGCGGAAATAGGCCGCCTCGACGATGCGGCCGACATAGAGGACCGAGATCAGCGAGCTCAAAA
>JAUYJB010000131.1 GCA_030688605.1 Hyphomicrobiales bacterium | reverse complement strand
CGATACGGGATATCGGGCGAGCGCCGCAACGAACCCGGTAGGCCGATTTGGCCCACCGAAGGCCGGGCTCTTTTGCGCCGTGGCGGTGTTGCGGCTGTTGGCCGATGCACCGCATCGCCCGGCGAGCCGCGCCTGGCCACGGCGCAAAATCATCCCGGTCAAATGGTTCCCTATAACCATGAACCGCTCTAGCTCGGCCAGCGCCTTGGCGAGGAGCGCCCGGGAGGGCGCGAACTCGCCGATATAGTGGGCGGCGATACGCATGGCGACCGGCGCCGGGGCGATGCAGGCGAACATGAGGAAAAGCAATGCGGCTACGCGGCGTCGGGAAGAAACCAAGGTTAACCTGAGACTTGTACGATCATTCTCAAGTGCGACTTTAGGTAACAGCGGCGCCAGGCGCGCCAGCACCCAAAGTACCACGGCCGTCCCGGCGAGGAACGTGAACTTGGAAAGCGGCCCGCGCCACAGCTGCAGATATTCGGCGACCAACGTCCCGAGCGCGTTGCCGGCGAACAGCACCAGGCTCAGCAGCGCCGCCGCCGCCAAGGCGAGGCCGGAGATGGTGAGAAAATAACGCGCCGTTCCGCGCGTGAAGGTGGGCACGTACCAGCGCGCCAGCGCCTCGCGGCCGGCAGCGGCGCGGTGCCAAGCCAGCGCCACCGGCGACAAGGTTGCGGCGTAGAGCAGGGTGCGCGCCAGGCCGAGCGCCAGATATTTGCCGGCAACCTGTGTCTCGGCGAGCAGGTCCGCCGCGCGGGCCGGGGCGAAATGGTCCATGGCCAGCAGCAGCGCCAGGACGACGGCGATGCGCCAGGCGGCGAGAATCGCCAGCGCGCCGGCGTGACGCCCCAGGAAAGCGTAACCGAATCCGGCTGCCCGCAGGACCTCCCGCATCGCCTCAGCGCACCGGCGGCAGGGTCAGTTCCGACGCCGCGCATTGGCGGCCCTCATTGCCGCCGCAGGGGCGCGGCTCAAGATCGCGCGTGAAGCAGAAAATCACCTCGCCGAGTTGCGCGGTATCGCGCCGATTGCCGCAGCGCACCGACATCATGTCGGAGGCGAGCCACGGGTTGGCGGCAAGGAAATCGGCGGCTAGCCCGGCCGGACTGACGACGATCGCGCGGTCGGGGGCAATGTAACGCGCCGGGATGCGCAGCTTCGAGAACAGCGCCCGGGTGGCGGCGAAATAGCCGCGCGGGGTGAGCCCCGAACAGGTGCCGTGCCGCTTCCACTCATGGATGACGAGGCTTTTCGACGGCATCAGGTCGCGCATTTCGGCGATGACGGCGTCGGGAACGTAGCCCCGGTCGGTGGCGCAATATTCCGGCCAGCCGCGCGCATATTCCGGCCACAGGCCGTGCACGAGGAAGGCATAGCGGCGGCCGGCGGCGCATTGGCTCTCATTGTCGCGGCCGTCCTCGGAGGCGCAAAAGCTCGGCGACCAGGTGACCGCGAGCGCCAGATAGTCGTAATCCGCGGCGCGGCTTTCATAGATGGCAACGCCGCCAGCGACACCGAGGAGGATGGCGAGGAGAAGCACGAACAGGACGGCGCGACGCGGCATCATGGCCGACATCATCGGGCGTGCGCGTGGCTGCGGCAAGGGCGGCGAGTGGGACAACAGCTTCGTAGGATGGGTTGAGCAAAGCGAAACCCATCGTTCGGTGAAGCGCCCATTCTTGCGGTGGGTTTCGCTTTGCTCAACTCAGCCCACGGGCTACGGGCTGCAATGCCGGCGAAGGATGGTGTAGTGTCGTTGGCGCAGGATATAGCAGAGGCTGAAATGATTCCGTCGTATGTCAAACCCGAGCGCTTATGGCTCAAGGCACACCCTGAGTTCACTGAGAAATGGGTTCAAAAATTGATCGCCGAGGATCCACCAGTTCTCGGCTTAGGTGATCTCATTCTCCGTGCCCAAGAACGCGCTCAGCCGCGGGCGGGGCGCTTAGACCTACTTCTGCAGGATCGAGAGACGAAGCGGCGCTACGAGGTTTAACTACAGCTGGGAGCGACTGACGAGCCTCATATCATTCGGACAATTGAATACTGGGATATTGAGCGGAAGCGGTATCCGCAATACGACCACTGTGCAGTTCTGATTGCGGAGGACATAACGAGCCGTTTCCTTAATGTCATTTCGCTATTTAACGGAATGGTGCCCTTCATTGCCATCCAAATGCAGGCACTTAAGATCGGAGAGAACGTCTCAGTTGTTTTCACTACCGTAGTCGATGAGCTGTCCCGCGGACTCGTCGACGAGGATGAGGACGCAGAGGCCGCTCCTACCGATCGATCCTATTGGGAACAGCGCGCCACGAAGGCGACAGTTGCTCTGGCTGATGAGCTTCTGGAGATCGTCAAACAGTTCGATCTATCGCTGGAATTAAAGTATAATAAATTCTATATCGGGCTATCACGGGAGGGACAACCATTCAATTTTGTCGCATTTCGACCTAAGAAAAATCAAATAAATCTTGATCTTAAACTCCCCCAGAAGGAGGATATCGATTTGAAAATTGAGAACGCGGGGATTGAGACGCTTGAATACAACAAGCGTTGGGGGATATATCGCCTTCGGCTCACAAAAGGTGACGTGAAGAGCAAGACAGAAGTTCTGAAAGAGTTGATGCAGCTAGCCTATGAACGTCGAGCGACTTAGAAAGCCAGACAGCAAGCGTAGCCCGGATGGAGCGGCAGTCCAATCCGGGTGATGGTGCCAATCCGATCTTTCATTCCCGGATTTCGCTTGCGCTTCATCCGGGCTGCCAACACTATATATCCGCCATGGCCATGGACGTTGAGGCAGAAATCCGCGATTTGAAGCGCCGCGTCAGCGAGCTTGAGGGCTCGTTCGGCTTCCTGACCGAGCAGGTCAAGGGGGTTCACCGCGACCTGCTCGGGTTTCGGGAAAGGACCGAGCAACGGTTCGACCAGGTTGAGGCGGAAATCCGCGAAGTTCGTGAAGAGACTCGCCAGATTCGCCAAGAGACCCGCCAGCTTCGCGACGACATGCCGGGCATCGTCGGCGACGCGGTGCGCGAGGTATTGCGCGAAGGCAAGGGGTCATAGCCCAAATCCGCCCGCCGGCGGCTGCTGGATCACAATCCGATTTTTCCAAATCGTCATGCGTGGGCTCGACCCGCGCATCCATGCGGCCGCGCCCGAAACCTGCAAGGCTGAACGGATCACGAGGCGATTATCCCATGTCCCGCCGCACCCCCTCAACCAGCTCGGGGTCAGGCTCATGCACCGCATTCGCCAACCCTTCGCATCCCTCTCCCCCATCAAGGGGGCGAGGGGGGACAAATCAAAACGGCTTCATCTCAAAACGCTTGCGGCAAGCCGCCGGAGCCTTAATGATCGCGCCGCCGATCGCTGGGGTGGCTGTGGTATTGCCGTGGCCTCATGGTTCGAGACGGCGCCGATGCGCCTCCTCGCCATGAGGAGAGATGTCCCATCAGCGGAAAAGCCACCCCTCATGGCGAGGAGGACCCGCAGGGTCCGTCTCGCGCCATGAGGCCCGTCGCTTCGTCGCGCTCGGCCACGGTTTAGGAGCGTAGCCGCATGGGGGCCATTCTTCTTTACATTGGAGCCGGCGTCATGGCGGGTCTGGTGTCCGGTCTGTTCGGCATGGGCGGCGGGCTCGCGGTGGTGCCGATGCTGGTGCTGGCGCTGACGCTCTCCGGCATCGGCCCGGTCTACATGATGCACCTGGCGCTCGGCACCTCGCTCTGCGTCATGGTGCTGACCTCGATCTACACCACGGCGCTGCGCGGGCGCTCCGGCGACATCGACACGAGCCTGTTGAAGGCGCTGGGCCTGCCGGTCGCCGTCGGCGCCGGCGTCGGCAGCCTGATCGGCGACCAGCTCCCCGGCCTGGTGCTGCGCATCTTCTTCATCTCCTTCGTGCTCTACATTATGGCGCGGCTGGTGCGCCGCGCCATGGGCAAGCAAACGGAGCCGGAAAAGCCAAAGGGCGTCTCCGGCACGCTGCCGCCGGCGGCCGAATCCTGGGGACATGGCGTGATCGGCGGCGTCTGCGGGGCGCTGCTCGGCATCGGCGTCGCCGCGATCATGACGCCGTTCCTGATCCGCCGCGGCTACCGCATCCAGACGGCCTCGGCGATCGCGGCCGCGCTCGCCATCGTCGTGGGTCTTGCCGCCGGCACCGGCTACATCCTCGGCGGGCTCGACGAGGTCGGCCTGCCGGCCAACAGCCTCGGCTATGTCTATCTGCCGGCGCTCGGCGGCCTCGTCATAGGCGCGCTCGCCGGCAGCCCGCTCGGCATCCGCCTGTCGCACCGCCTGTCCGAGCGCCTGCAGCTCAGATTGTTCCTGCTCTATCTGGCCGCGGTGCTGGTGGTCATGGCGACTCGCTAGATTCCTCGGATTCCTCGGACTCTTCGGATTCCTCGGACTCCTCGGATTCCTCGGACTCCTCGGATTCCTTAGGCTCCTCGATTTGCAGATCGATGGCCTTTGGCCCCTTGCCGCGCTTGTCGGGCTCGGTGGCGAAGGACACCCGCATGCCGCCATCGAGCGGACCGACGCCAGACTGTTCGACGGCGCTGACATGGACGAACACGTCCTTGCCGCCATCGTCCGGGGTGATGAACCCGTAGCCCTTGGACTGGTTGAAGAATTTCACGGTGCCGCTTTGCCGCTCCGCCTCATCGTTCATGGGTCTCTCCCGTTCCCCGATTGCCGTCCGCAGCGCAAGGCGCACGCCGGCACGTGCGTTTCCCAGCGCCTGTTCAGAGCGTCTTCCGACACGGAGAACAAGTCCACGCACGAAACGCGCATGGGCCGTCTCTGCCGAGCCCCGGCGGTGCTGCATTCTTGGCCATGTCGTCCGTGGCCCCGTCGCGCAAGAGAAATTCAGTTCCTCGGTGCCGCCCCTTTCACACTCCGCTCGATGCGGCTCCACGCGTCGGGGCTTCTCCATTGTCCCCGTCCGCTCCGACCCGCGCCCGGTATTTAGCCATGGCTTGAAGCCGTTGGCAAAGGGTTCCGCGCGGGTGGGCTCACGCAAGAGGAAGGTCGCACAATGGACAAACTTGCGGAGCATTCCGGCAACTGGCATCCTTCGGTCTCAACGATGCCGCCTTGGGGGCCGGGTGAGATGGGTCTATATGGCCGGGAACGGCTCCAGTGCGTGGCAAATGAAACACGGCGAATTCAAGATACCGGCATTGTTTTTCGGGTTGACGGTCGCGGCCCCATCGGCGATTGCGCTCGACAAGGCTGAAATACTGGAGATGGCCCGAAGCTCCGTGGTGGTGACGTTTCTTGAGAATAGCTGCGATCTTGTTCCCAGCCCGGACGTCGAGGAGCAAGCCAGACAGAAGTATCTACAAATATCGGAAACTTGTAATATCGCGGGTGACTCGTCCTGGAGCGAATTCACAAAGGAAATAGATAGGGTAGCCGTCGAATACGCATCACTCAATGTTAATTTGCCCAATGAGGAATTCTGCGAGCGGCTGCAAAATGACTTCTTGTCGATCGGGGGAACGCTGGTCAAGAAAGAATAAATTGTGACGCCAGTCTCTTGCTTGTCGATACGCGCTCCGGCCGGCGCCGGTCATCGAGCCGAGGCGAGGTCGGCGGCGGCGAACAGCACCGAGAACTGCTCGCACCAGATCACCACCGCGCCATAATCGTCGAGATTGAGGTCAGCCGGGATCGGGTAGGTCTGATCGCCGATATTGCCCTTCAGGGGACCGAGCGCGCGCCAATCGCCGCCAGTCACGTCGGCCGACGTGGCCGGGTTCTTCGCCGCCACCAGCCACACCTTCAGGTCCGGGCCGTTGGTGACGGAAAAGTCGGAAAGCCGCAAAACCCGCGCCCCGGTGGCGCTTTCATAGACGGTCGCGGTCCCCGCGCCGCGATGGACGGCGTCGGCGTCGCGGAACGCGCCGGAGGCGAGGGTGGTGATCTGAAGCTCCGCCGGCAGCGCCTCGTCGACCACACGGTCGAACCACAGAGGCGAGGCGAGATACCAGAAGGCGTTGCCGGCGATAAAGCCGACAAGGCCGGCGATGACGGCGGTGACGATGATTTTGCGGCTCATGATGGGCTCCTCCCTGACACGGCTGCCCGGCCTTGTGCCCGCCACAGCAGCGCCTCCACATAGGCCGGCACGATTTCGCTCGCCGGGCCGTAGCGACCGGTCTCGAACAGGTGCGCGCCCTCGGAGCGCTCGAGGTTCAGCTCGACGGTGCGGGCGCCGGCGGAAAAGCGCGCCTCCTCGACGAAACCGGCGGCGGGATAGACATTGCCCGAGGTGCCGATGGAGATGAAGAGGTCGCAGCGGGAAAGCGCCGCGTATATGCGCTCCATCTGCAGCGGCATCTCGCCGAACCACACCACATGCACCCGCATATGGCCGGCAGCGCCGCAGCCGGGGCAGAGGCTTTGCAGACTCATCGGCGCGCGCCAGGCGCTGACCTCATCGCACGCCGTGCAGCGGGCCTTGAGGATCTCGCCATGCATGTGGATCAGGCTCTTGGAGCCGGCGCGCTCGTGCAGATCGTCGATGTTCTGCGTCACCAGGAGCACTTCGCCCGGCCATTCCGCCTCGAGCCGCGCCAGCGCCCGGTGCGCGGCGTTGGGCTTAACGCCCGCCAGCAGCCTGTCGCGGCGGGCATTGTAGAAATCATGCACGCGCTGCGGGTCGCGCCCGAAGGCCTCCGGCGTCGCCACGTCCTCGATGCGCACCTTGCGCCAGATGCCGTCGGCGTCGCGGAACGTGGAAAGGCCGGATTCCTTGGAGACGCCGGCGCCGGTCAGGATGACGATGCGGCCGTCTTTGGGGAGCGTCGCGTGCATGGTCGAATGATAGGGCAGCCTGGCGGCGGGTGCCACCTCCGCCGCCGCTCCCTCCCCCATGAGGGGGAGGGTTGGGGAGGGGGTAAACGGTCGTGTTGACTCGTGCAGCTCACCCCCTCCCGGCGCTGCGCGCCGACCTCCCCCGCAAGGGGGGAGGTGAAGAAAGGTGCCCTGACCGGTCGATCATTCCATCCGGCCGGATAATGCTCTAGCGTCGCGCCATGACCGCCGATGCGATTCCCTCCGGCCCGGAGGCCGGGGCCGATCTGCCGCGCTTTTCCAGCGCCGAGGCGCTGGTGCGCAGCCTGCGCCCGGACGTGCCGGTCTATGGCTTCCGCCCCGATGTGCTTGCCACCGACGCGCAGACGTTTCTCTCCGCCTTCGGCGGCAAGACCGCCTATGCGGTCAAGACCAACGGCGAGGCCTTCGTGCTGCGCACCCTGTGCGCGGCGGGCATCACCGCCTTCGACGTGGCAAGCCCGCGGGAGTTCGCCGCCGTGCGCGCCGTCTCGGCCGACGCCGAGCTCCTCTACATGCACCCGGTCAAGGCGCTGTCGGACATCCGCCTTGCATTCGAGGCCTATGACATCCGCACCCTGGCCCTCGACCACGAGGACGAGGTCGCCAAGATCCTGCGGGTGGTGCACGGCCTCGACCTCGACCCGGAGGAGATCACGCTGTGCGTGCGGCTCGCCACCAAGGGGTATGCGGCCTATCAGCTTTCGAAGAAGTTCGGCGCCGCGCCGGCCCACGCCGTGGAGCTGTTGCAGCGCATCGACCGGGTGGGGTTTCGCTGCGGCATCTGCTTTCACGTCGGCAGCCAGGTCGAGGACCTCGACACCTATGAGCGGGCGCTGGCGTCCGCCGACTGGGTGCGCAACCGCGCCGGCGTGGCCCTTGCCGTGCTCGATGTCGGCGGCGGCTTTCCGGCGCCCTACGGGCAGGACCCGAAGCGGCGCGAGGCGCCGCCGCTGCCGCAGGTCGGTGCCATGGCCGAGGAAGTGGTGCGCGAGGCCCATGAGTGGGGCTTTTCCGACGTTCCGCTGGTCGCCGAGCCGGGCCGGGTGGTGGTCGCGCGCTGCCTTTCGGTGATCGTGCGGGTGCTGTTGAAGAAGGGGCGGCGCATCTACATCAATGACGGGGTCTGGGGCTCGCTGTCGGATTCATGGACCGGGCGGATCGTGCTGCCGGCGCGCCTCATCCCCGATCCGGCGCGGGTGCGGCGCCGGGGCAACCCGCAGAATATCGTCCCCTTCAGGGTGTTCGGCGCCACCTGCGATTCCGTCGACGTCCTGTCACGGCCATTCTATCTGCCGGAGACGGTGGACACCGGCGACTTCATCGAGATCGGCCATATCGGCGCCTATTCGATGAGCCTTCGCACCCGCTTCAACGGCTTCTATCCAGAGAAGGTGGTGATCGTCGACGAGCCGTTCGATCTTGCCGGCGCCGAGGGCGCAGCGATCCCGGAAGCGCGCCACGCGGCAGAGTGAGCGGCCGGGTCCCGTCTCGGCGCTGGCGGCTGAAATCAGGCAAGCTGGATGTCGACGGCCTGCGGGCCGCGGCCGCGGCTGTCCTCCTCGGTGTCGAACGTGACCTTCTGGCCATCGCTGAGCGCCGGCAGCCCGGAGCGCTCGAGCGCGCTGATATGGACGAAAATGTCCTTGCCGCCCCCCTCCGGGGTGATGAAGCCGAAGCCGCGCTGGGCGTTGAAGAATTTCACCGTACCGTTCTGGCGCATGGATGCGGGTTTCCTCTCAAGACAAACGGATTGCAGGCCGGCTTCGGGCCAGTTACTTGCCCGGCATCTTGAAGACTTGGGGAAAGGAATGAGACCAAACCGGCTAGTCGTCGCAACCACGTCTCCGATGCCGCGCCGTATCCGGGGCGCGCTGACCCCTCTATTAATGACCGCTTCACCGGTAAATCGCAAGGGGCCGCCGGATCGATTGCGCGGCGCGCCGCCTGTCCTTAATACCCTTGGCCGGGACCGACAGGCGGGCGAGAATTGGCGGCCGATGCCGGCGGGGCCGACAAGGCGGAGAAAGACCATGATGCGACGCGTGACACGCTTGGCTGCGGGGGCCGTCCTGGCCGGCCTCGCACAGCCGTCGAGCGCGGCCGCCCAAGCGCCGACGATGCCGGTCGAGCAGATGCGCGCGGCGCTGCAGGCGACCGCCGGACAATGGATCCAGTTCCGCAACTTTGACGGCCGCCAATGGGTCTATTTCACCGGCCTCGTGACCTGGAAATGCGGGCTCAAGGAAATCCGCTACTCGGTCAATGGCCGCGATCTCGCACAGCGCTTTCCGCTGCCCGAATGCAACCCCCAGATGCCGTTTCACGTCGATCCGACCAAGGACCGGGTCTATCTGACCTTTCCGCTCGGCGGGGCGGAGACGGTGAGCGTCCAGCTCGTCTATTCCGACGGGGTCGAAAGCCCGCCGCGCACCTACCGCCCCTGCGATGTCGAGGGCGACGTGACCTGCGGCCTGTTGATCGATTGATCCCGGTTGCCCCGCTGCTCCGTGCAGTTTAGAGCGGTTCATGGTTCCCTATAACCATGAACCGCTCTAGGTCTGTGGCCGCCCCAGGTCACGACCTGGCCGCGACAGGAGCCCCCATGCCCGAGCTGAAAGCCGCCATCATTCCCGTCACGCCGTTCGAGCAGAACTGCACGCTGATCTGGGACGATGAGACCAAACGCGCCGCGGTCGTCGATCCCGGCGGCGACGTCGATCGCATCATGCAGGCGATCGGGGAGCTTCAACTCAAGGTCGAAAGGATCATCCTAACGCATGGCCATATCGACCATGCGGGCGGCGCGGCGGAGCTGAAGGAAAAGCTCGGCGTCGACATCGTCGGGCCGCAGCGCGAGGACCGGTTCCTGCTCGAAGGGCTCGCCGACCAGGGGCGCATGTACGGGCTCGAAGGTGCCCGCGACGTGACGCCGGACCGCTGGCTCGAGGAGGGCGACACGGTCAGCGTCGGCGCGATCTCCTTCGACGTGCTGCATTGCCCCGGCCACACGCCGGGGCACATCGTGCTGGTGCAGCCGCAGGCCAAGATCGCGCTGGTCGGCGACGTGCTGTTCGCCGGCTCGATCGGCCGCACCGACTTTCCGCGCGGCGACCACGCGGCGCTGATCGGCTCGATCAAGCAAAAACTGTTTCCGCTCGGCGACGATGTCGCCTTCATCTGCGGCCACGGACCGGCCTCGACCATCGGCCGCGAGCGGCAGAACAACCCGTTTTTGGTTTAATCCCGCATTCCGCGGAGCGCCGCCTGGGCTGGTACTAGAGCGGTTCATGGTTATAGGGACCCATTTGACCGGGATGATTTTGCGCCGGGGCCAGGCGCGGCTCGCCGGGCGATGCGGTGCAGCGGCCAACAG
>JAUYJB010000130.1 GCA_030688605.1 Hyphomicrobiales bacterium | reverse complement strand
CTACCGGCCCGGCGAGGGCGGCTGGCTCGGCGCCGAGATCCGCGGCGTCAACCTTGCCGGCGAAACCGCCCGGGCCGGCGGCCAGTCCGCCGCCGTCGAGGTCGTCTCGTTGGTGCGTCCCGGCCCGGCGGAGAAGGCGGGCCTGCGCGAGGGCGACCTGATCCTTGCGGTCAACGGCGCCGCGGCCAGCGGAACGGCTTCGTTCGTCCAGGCCGTTCGCGATCTCGCACCGGGCAGCGTCGTCGACTTCAAGCTGTTGAGAGACGGGGCGCGGGTCGATCTTCCGGTCGCCATAGGCGGCCGGTTCACCGACGGTCTCATCGCCGCCGAGGCCGGAAACGCCACGGCGCAGACCCAGATCGGCAACGCCTATGCCGAGGGCGAGGGGGTCGAAAAGGATCCGGTACTGGCGCGCGCCTGGCATCTGAAGGCGGCCGAGCAGGGGCAGGCGAACTCGCAGGTCGTGGTCGGCTACTACTATGCGCAGGGGATCGGCGGCCCGCGCGACGACGGCGAGGCGGTCGAGTGGTACCGGAAGGCCGCGGCGGCCGACAACCCGATGGCCCTGAACAATCTCGGCGCCATGTATAGCGAGGGACGCGGCGGTCTCGCCAAGGACCGAGCCTCGGCCATCGACCTCTTCCGCCGGGCGGCGGCGCTGGGCAACGAGCTCGCGGCCGACAATCTGAAGAACATGAAGGAGCTGCCTTACGATCTCGCCGACATTCAGCGCGCGCTCGCCGATCTCGGCCACGATCCGGGGCCGGTGGACGGCAAAATGGGCGGCAAGACCCGCGCGGCCATCCGCGCGGCGCAACGGCAATTGCAGCTGAGCGTCGACGGAGAGCCGTCGCTTGAGCTTCTGATCGCCCTGCGCGGCGCCCAGCGGGCCGCCGCGGCGACGACGCCGAGCATGCCCGCGCCCGCGCCTTCCGGCGCGAGCCCGGGTCCCGGCAACCTGGGCGATCTCGACAGTCTGGAATGAGCGGCGCGGCAGCCGTTGCGGCTTTCTCCGCAAGCGGCGCAAACGGAGGAAGGGCAATGAAGGGTTTGGCCAGGACCGTCTCCGGCGCGCTGTGCGGCGCTTTTCTGCTCCTCGCGCCTGCCGCCCACAGACCGGCGGGAGCGGCGGAATCCTGTCCCGCGCTGCCCGACGCCCAGTCGACCTTCGGGGCCGCCCTGACCAGCCTCATCGAGAAGGCCACGGGCGGCGGCAGCAGCCTTGCCAAGGCCGGCGATCCGGTCAAGCTGCTCAACGCCTCGCAGCAGCAGCAGGTGCTTGGCTGGCTGAGGACGGAGCTTTCCGGAAGACGCGCCGCGATCGAAGCGGATCGGCAGAAATCGGAAGCCGAAAAGAAGGTCGAGGACCTGAAGCGGCGCATCTTCACGCGCGCCCAGATGGAAGGCGACGCTGCGGTGGTCGGCAACCGCATCTACGATCAGGTCGGCGGCGAGGTGCTGCCGAGCACCCGGCAGGGCAAGCCGCTCGGCCAGATCGTCGACGAGGAAATAGCGCGCGGAAAGCCGGGCCTGGTGACCAAATACGCGGCCAAATACAAGAACGCCATCTTCGCAGCGGTCGAGGCGGACCCGGCAAAGGCCGGCGAGTTCGCCGGCGCGCTCTCGGCCGGCGACTATTCGACGGTGATGGATCAGGCGGCCGAGTGGGGCGCGGCGGGCTTCGGCACCATGGTCGGCGACGCTCTGGGGGAGATGGGGTATGAGAACAGCAAGGCCGTCTGGACCAAGGCGGTCAAGCATGCCGGCGCCGCAAAGGACGTTCTCCTGGCGCTGCGCCGGGGCGACCACGACGGCGCCTGGGAAGTCATCAAGGACGAATGGAAAAAGGAGGTCAAGACCCAGGCCCGCGCCGCGGTCAAGATGGCCATCAACTTCGCCTTCGACGCCGGCAGCGGCGCCGGCTCGATCGGCGACTTCATTCCGCACGAGATTGTCCCCGAAAGCATGAGAAACGTCATTTCGCCGGATTTTTTCGGCCTGACGCCCGGCGACATCTATCTCAGCATTCTCGACGCCGAGCAGGAATTCATCGTCTGGGGCCAGCGCTATCTGCGGGAGCATTCCGAGGTCGGCGATGGAGCCTGCATCCGCAAATACGAATCGGAATACGAGCGAACCGGAGACCGGAACTACGCCTACCAGCAGTTTCTCGACTGCATTCCCACCTCGAAGTACAGCGCCTTTCCGGAATTCCAGAACCAGGCGGAAAGCGCGGGCCTCGATTACGACGCCATGCTGCAGGGGTTCCTCGAGGCGCGCCGCACCCATAAGACGACCGCCTGGACGCCGCTCGAGTGGATCGAGGAGAAGGTCAAAGCGCAACGGGAGAATCTGGAAAGGCAGATCCTGCCCGAGCTGACGCGCACCGAAAAGGTCATGGCCAACATCGCCGAGGGCGTCGGACCGATGCTGGACAACCGCCTGACCGACTTCGCCAATGGCGTTCTCAACGACAATCAGTGGGAACAGCTCGCCGACGAGATCAGCGAGCTCGAACGGGCGCTCGACCAGACGCTGGCGGCGGTCGACAGCGATCTTGACCGCATCCGCCGCTATTCCGACGGCATCAGCGAGTCGTGCGCCGACTATGAGCGGCAAAAGGTCATCGCCCGCCGGGCACTGAGCGAGGGGCTGGATTTGAGCGTGACCGCAAGCCGCCTTTGGGACCGGCTGCGCGGGATCGATACATCCGCCTGCCAGAAGCCCGAAGCAGTTCCTCAGGCCAATGACGACGCGGCGAAGAGGGCTGCGCTGGGACGTTCCATCGATGCCGATCGGGCGGCGCTCGAAACCGAGGTGGAAAGGGTCTGCGTCCTGCCGCCGGAAATCCGCGACGCGGCGGACAAGGCGCAGGCGCGGGAACGGCTCGACGCGGGCCTTCGGTCGGCGCGCGAGGTCGAAGCGATCGCCGCTCGCCTCGCCGGTTCGGCCGACGAGATGGCAGGCTTGCCCGCGCCGGGCGCGGGCGCGTCGGGCGCTAACGGCGCGGCCGCCTCCGCGCGCGAGCGGGTCTTGTCGGAAATCAACGCGCTCAAGGGTGACATCGACGCGCTCGCCGGTCAGTTCGCCGAGCTCAGCGATGGCCGTTTTTCCTCCGCGCGCACCGCGATGAACGATGCGCAAAGACGCATCCGCAACCTAACCGACCCGACCGAGGAGATCATCGGCCGCATCCGGTCCTGCCTGCGGCCGCTCGCGGCGGCTCCCGTCGCCGAGAGGCCGCGCGCGCTGCTCGAGGAGTTGAGCCGGCGCAGTACCGATATCGGCGGCTGCCGCGGCGTCGTACTGGAGAGCTGGGACGAGCGCGACCTCGATCCGCCAAGTACGTCCGGCTTTTCCTCCTCGACCCCGTGGCGCAACCGGCAACTTTCCCTGTCGCACTCGGTCGAGAGCCTGCGCGGCAAGCTTGCCGAAACCGAAGCCCAATGTCCCGCCGCGGCGGAGACGCTTCCTACGGCCGATACGGGCGCGGGGCCGCAGGGACCCGATCCGCAGGCCATCAAGGCTGCCGCCGAAGAAGGCGCATCGCGCATGCAGGGCTGCGTGGCGGAGGCCCTGACCACCTATCAGGACGTGTGGGGCAAGCCCAAACCCGTGGCCGGGGCAAGCTGCGAGCCGGCCGAGAACGCAACGGCGCTGCAGAGCCTGAAAGAGGCCGCCGACCGTGGCGGTGCGGACGACAAGGCGCGCCTGGCCGAGTTCGAACGGACCGCCAGCCAGGTGCAGGCCGCCCACGACCACTATGAGGCGGCGCAGGCGGCGTTCGACGCCGGCGACACGGCGGCAGCGCGCGCGGCCCTGATCAGCGCCAAGGCGGCCGTGGCGGGTCTCGGAGGCAATCCGCCTTGCGCGGAGCTGGCGGCGAAGATCGACGGTGGCCTCGACAAGACCGACCGGCTGGAACAGGAGTTGAGCTCCGCGCGGGCGACCATTGAGCAGTGCGAGCCCGGGGCGTTGCGCGAGCTGGCATCGCGCATCGGTTCCTCGACTCATCCGGAGCTGGCCGAGATCTCCAGCCAGGCCGCCCTCATGATCGCCGCTCACGCCAAATATGACGAGGCCAGCAGCGCGTTCTCGTCGGGTAATCTCGGCGGTGCCGAGTCGGCGCTGCACCAGGCGCAGGCGCATTTGCAGGGCAGCGGAGGGGCCTGTGGCGACCTCGCGGCACGGATCGAAGCCGGTCTCGGCAAGGTCGAGCGCCTGCGCGACGCCATCGCGTCGGCGGAAGGGGCGGTCGCGCGTTGCGATGCCGATGACATCAAACGGTGGAGGTCGGCGCTTGCGGAGGTCGGCAACCCCGCCGCACGACCGGTCAAGCAGAGCCTCGAGATTGCCGAGAAGCGGTGCGAGACGGCCGCGCGCAACGAGGCCGTCGCGCAGGCCGACCGGACCTGCATGACCAGCTTCGGCGTCTTCGCACTTGCCGACCGCAGCTCCGTGGACCGGGGCGACATCAAGTGTCAGTGCAAGTCCGGCTATCAGTGGAGCGACGACGGCAAGAGCTGCGTCAGGGCGCCGACCGCGGAAGAGCTCGCCGCTGCCCGCAACGCCAATTGCAGGAACCAGTACGGCAACGGCTATTATGCCGGCTCGGCGGACAGGAAGGGGCAGTATTACTGCCTGCCGACGACGCAGACCGCCAATGCCTGGTGCCGGCAGAAGAACGGCTCTGGCTATTACGCCGGGCGGGTGAAGGGCGACGGCAGCTTCGACTGCTACCTTTCCGACAATGCCGCGCGCCAAGTCGCGCTCAACAATTGCCGCAACACCTACGGGTCCCGCTTCATCCGGCTCGTCAAGCGCAACGGTCAGTATTTCTGCGAGTATCGGAACGACACCGCGACCAGCCCGCCGCAGCACGACACCCGCGCCTCGGCCGCCGCCATTGCCGCCGGCGTCGCCATCATCGAGGGCATACTGGGCCAGACCAATTCGCCGAGCCAGCCAAGCCCGCCCAGCGGCCCGCGGCCGACCTATCCGCCGCCTTTGCGGGGACCGAACGACCATTGCAAGAACATGTCCATCGCGGCGCCGACCTGTTACTGAGACCGTGGGGCGCCGGCCGGACGGCGGCAAATTGCCCCATGCCGCACAAAGACCTTTGGCGTTAAGCCTTTGGCGCAAAGTAACAAATATTGAAATTTTCCATCTAAGATGCGTTTGACTCTGCCCCCCACGCGCGGCAAGAGTGAAAACAACTCCGGGGAACAGTCGGAGCAGTATCTTGCTTCGATTTGATCAGGGGGATCAAAGGTTCCGCGTGCGGGACTTCGCGAAGCGGGTGAGCAACCGGCCTTGCGCGTTCTGGTGCATCTCGGGGTTGGCGATGTAACCCGCTTCGGCGGCAGAGCGGAAATTGTCGCTCGGGTCGGGATGGAGTATTGTGATCCAGACCGTACGGGCGTCCGCACTTGTCGGCCGATGGGTCTGAATGGGAGGATGATTAGATGAAGAGACTTATGACGATGGCGCTGTCTGGGTTGGCGGGCGTCGCGCTCGGCCTTGCCTTGAGCAGCGGGTCCATGGCCCAGGAGGTGACGCTGAAGTTTCACCACATTCTCGGCCCGAAATCGCCGGCTCAGGTCAACATGATCGAGCCGTGGGCAAGGAAGGTGGAAGAGGACTCCGGCGGCCGCATCAAAATCGAGATCTATCCGGCCATGTCGCTCGGCGGCACGCCGCCGCAACTCGTCCGACAGGTCCGTGACGGCGTCGTCGACCTGGTCTGGACGGTGAACGGCTACACGCCGGAGCTTTATCCGCGGACGGAAGTGTTCGAGCTGCCCGGCGTCTACAACGGCAGCACCACCGCCGCCAACCTGGCCATGCGCGAACTGTTCGACCAGTATCTGGCCCCGGAATATGAAGGCGTCAAAGTCATCGTTCTTCACGTCCATGCCGGCCAGGGCATCCAGATGAAGGACAAGCTGGCGCGCAAGCCCGGCGACCTCAAGGGCCTCAAGATGCGCATACCGTCCCGGAGCGGCGCGTGGGTCATCGAAGCGCTAGGCGCCACCCCGGTCGGAATGCCGATCGGCGACCTGCCACAGGCGCTGTCGACCGGCGCCGTCGACGGGGCGCTCATCCCCTGGGAGATCATCCCGCCGTTCAAGATTCAGGAGCTGACCAAGTATCAGATTGAAGGGCCGAACCACGAGCGCTTCGGTACCACCACCTTCCAGATCTCGATGAACCAGGCCAAGTACGACAGCCTGCCCGACGATCTCAAGGCGGTGATCGACAAGAACTCCGGCGAGGAGTTCGCCCGCCTCGTCGGCAAGGTCTGGCGCGACTCCGAGGAAGGCGGCATTGGCGTCGCGATCAAGGACGGCAACGAGCTGATTACGCTGACCGAAGAGGAGATGGCGGGGTTCCGCAAGGCGATGGAGCCGGTCGACAAGCGCTGGATCGAGGAGGTCACCGCCAAAGGCATCGACGGTCAGGCGCTCTACGCCGCCGCCCGCGCGGCGGTCGCCAAGCACAGCGGCAAGTAAGGGCCCGGCGTGGCTGCCGGCCGCGTGAGTGGTCCCGAAGCGACAATGTGGGCGAGGCTTACCTGCCTCGCCCACGCCGTACTCAAGCTCTGGGCGCTCTTCGGCGGGGTGATTCTGTTGAGCCTGGTTATCATGACCGCGGCCAGCGCCATCTCCAATCTCTTGTTCAACCGCCCGTTTCGCGGCGACTACGAGATCGTCAAACACGGCGTGGCGATCGCCGCCTTCACCTTCCTGCCATACTGCCAGATCACATACAGCAACGTCACCGTCGACATTTTCACCGAGCGCATGAGCGATCGCCTAAAGAATGCGGCGGTGTTGCTGTCCTCTTTGATCGCCGCCGGACTTGCCGCGCTGCTCTTCCGGCAGATGTGGTTGGGCATGTGGGATTACATCACCTACCGCGAGGTCATGACATCCCTGCCGATCCCGCTGTGGACAGCGTTTCCGCCGGCCCTGGTGTCTCTGGCTCTGCTGTTCGTGGCGGCGGTGATCACGGCTGCCGAGGGGATCAGGGGCGCGCGAGGAGAGGCGCTGGGCTCCTAGCGCACGGTTGCCCGGGGGGAGATCCATGATCTCTAATATCGCGATTGGCACCGCGGGCCTTGCCGCCATGCTGGCGCTGATCGTCATCAGGGTGCCCATCGCCTATTCGATGATCGTGGTCGGGATCGCCGGCATCAGCCTCCTGTCCGGGCCGATGATCGTTCTTTTCCAGCTCAAGGACCTCGCCTATTCGACGTTTGCGAACTATGACCTCAGCGTCCTGCCGATGTTCGTCCTCATGGGCAGCCTTGCCTCGCGTTCCGGGCTCAGCCGCGATCTGTTTCGCGGCGCCAACGCCTGGCTCGGTCGCTTCCGCGGCGGCGTGGCCATGGCGACCATCGCCGCCTGCGGCGGCTTCGGCGCCGTTTGCGGTTCCTCGCTCGCCACCGCCTCGACCATGGGTCAGGTTGCCCTGCCGCAGCTGCGCCGCCTCAACTATGCGCCGTCGCTCGCCACCGGCACGATCGCCGCCGGCGGCACGCTCGGCATCCTGATCCCGCCGTCGGTGGTGCTGATCGTCTACGCCATCATCATCGAGACGAACATCGTCACTTTGTTCAAGGCGGCGCTGATCCCCGGCCTGCTCGCCGTCTTTCTGTTCATCATCACCATCGCGATCTATGTACGCATTCGCCCGCAAGCGGGCCCAAAGGGCGAACCGGTTCCGCGCCGCGAGTTGCTCGATGGCACCATCGCCGTCCTGCCGGTCTTTGTCATCTTCGGCGTCGTGATTGGCGGCATCTACTGGGGCCTCTATAATCCGACGCCGGCCGCGGCGATCGGCGTCTTCCTCGTCGCCGCGCACGGCTATGGCCTCGGTCGGCTCAACTTTGCCGATCTGGTCAACGCACTCCTGGAAACCGCCCGCACCACCGGGTTCATCTACCTGATCCTGTTCGGCGCCGCGCTGTTGTCGATCTTCATGTCGCGCGCCGGCGTTCCCCAGGCGGTGGCCGAGATGCTGCACTCGAGCGGCCTGCCGCCGCTGGCGATCCTGATCCTGATCATCCTCATTTTCCTTGTCCTCGGCATGCTCATGGACAGCCTGTCGATGATCATTCTCGCCATACCGTTTTTCTGGCCGGTGATCGTCGGCCTCGACTTCGGCATGTCCGTCGACGACCTCAAGATCTGGTTCGGCGTCATCGCCCTCGTCGTCGTCGAGCTCGGCCTGATCACGCCGCCGGTGGGCTTGAACGTCTTCATCATCAACTCGCTGGCGCGGGACGTGCCGATGCGCGAAACCTTCAAGGGCGTCATGCCGTTCTTTCTTTCCGAGATTGTGCGCGTCTCGCTGCTCGTCGCCTTTCCTGCGATCAGTCTCTTTCTGCCGCGCCTGCTCGGGCATTGAAGCGGCCAAGCTTCGCCGTTGCCGCGAACCGCCCCAGGGCTCTTTCGCGATAGGGGCTAGCCCGGCCGCCTTAAGCCCAGCCTCAAGCCTTCACGGGCAGCCCCGCCATCGTGCGGGACGGGCGGCCTGGACGGCCTCCCCGGGCGGCTACGCCGACTCAATAAACGCAAACCCGCCGGAGGCGCCGCTCCTCTCCCCGTGGGCGGTGTCGGATCCAGACCGCGCCCCCGCGTGGGAGAAGATGCCTGTGAGTCTAAGGGCGCTCCGGAGAGCGGGGATAAGTTTTGAATGGGATTCGCGGAAAACCGCGAAAAAGCGAGTTCGGTTTGGGGAATCACGGTAAACGGGAGGTGAAAAAGGGGAGCGGTTTTACCCCCACCGGGCTTCGCGTAAGGCGCGGTTCAGCCCGCGCCAACGCTTCGCATCGCTCCCCCATCAACGGGAGGGAAGATGCTCAGTCACTGAGCCTTTCCCTTGCCGTCCGGGTCGAGGGGTAGGGGCGCAATGACATCAACTATTGAAACTATAAATTCAAATATCGTTTCAATTTCTGCTGAAATGAGGCATGCTGCAAGGCCGGTCGCGGGCGCTCGCGGATGCCGGAACGCCCGCAGCGGCGTCCCCGGGACGCTGCGCCGGATCGGGAGCCGAGAGCAAGGAAACGCCGCGGTGGCGATGCAACTCAACAATTCGGTGGCCCGCGCCTTCGCCATCCTTGATCTGTTCTCGGAGCGGCGCCCGGAGATCGCCGCCCGCGAGGTGGCCAAGGAACTGCGCCTCAACGTCGTCACCGCGCACCGCTTCATGCGCTCGCTGGCGGCCGTCGGGGCGCTGGTCGCGGTCGCCCGCGGCCGTTACCGGCTCGGCTATCTGTTCGCCGACCTCGGCGGCCGCGTCGTCAACGGCAACTGCCTGCGCGAGGCGGCCCAGCCGGTGCTCGACCAGGTGACGGCGGACATCAACGAAGGCTCCATGGCGACGATCCTGGAATCCAATATGATCTCCTGCATTGCCGTCGCGCATACCGGACGCACGCTCTCGGTCAATGTCCGCGTCGGCACTCGGATGGAGGCCTATTGCGCCGCCAACGGCAAGGTGTGGCTGTCGCGTCTGCCGCGCCCGGCCCTGGAGCGGTTTTTCGACGCGGTCGAGCTCAAGCGGCTGACCGCGCGCACCATCGTCAACCGGCGCGCCCTGGAGCGGGAGTTGGAGAAGGTGCGGCGCGACGGCTACGCTATCAATGACGGCGAGCGCGAGGACGGGCTGCGCGCCATCGCGCTTCCGGTGACCGGGCGCAACGGCGACATGCTGACCGCCATCTCGGTCTTCGGCCCGACGTCGCGCATGAGCCCGGAGGTCATGGAGCGGGCGCTCGCCCGCCTGCGCCGGGCGGCAAGGGAGATCGAGGCCGCGCTCTATGGGCGCCGGGTGGCATAATGACGAGACGCGATAGGGAGAGGTGACGAGGCGGGCAATGGAACGGACATTCGACGAAGAGATCGGACAGCTTTCCCTCGGCCGCGGCGAGGTGGTCCGCTGCGAGGGCATCCTCGCCGTCACCAAGGCGCTGCTGCAATCGGGCGTCTCCTATGTCGGCGGCTATCAGGGCGCTCCGGTGTCCCACCTTCTCGACGTGCTGGTCTCCGCCAAGCCGTACATGAACGGGCTCGGCGTCCACGTTGAGGCGTGCAGCAACGAGGCCTCCGCCGCGGCGATGCTGGCGGCCTCGATCAACTATCCGGTGCGCGGCGCGGTGACGTGGAAATCGATCGTCGGCACCAACGTCGCCTCCGACGCGCTGTCGAACCTCGCCTCGGTCGGCGTCAAGGGCGGAGCGCTGATCATCCTCGGCGAAGACTATGGCGAGGGCGCCAGCGTGATCCAGGAGCGCAGCCTGGCGGTGGCGCTCAAATCGTCGATCTGGCTCGTCGACCCGCGGCCGAACCTTTCGAGCATGGTCGATCTGGTGGAGAAGAGCTTCGGCCTGTCGGAAGCCTCGAAGGTGCCGGTGATGGTGCAGCTTCGCATCCGCGCCTGCCACGTGCAGGGCGAATTCGTCGCCAAGGACAATGTCGAGCCGGCGCACGGCGAGATCACCAAGTTCGCCGAGCCGGCCGAGTTCCTCTATGAGCGGGTAAGTCACCCGCCGGCCACCTTCCTGCAAGAGCGGCAAAAGATCGAGGAGCGACTTCCCGCCGCGCAGACGTTCATCCGCGAGAACGTTCTCAACGAGGTCTTCAAGGGCCGCCACCGGGAGATCGGCCTGATCCTCCAGGGCGGGCTCTACAACACTGTGGTGCGCCAGCTTGCCGAGATGGGGCTTGCCGACGCCTTCGGCAAAGCGGCGATCGACCTTTACGTCCTCAACGTCACCCATCCGCTGGTGCCCGACGAGATCGAGCGTTTCTGCCGCGGCAAGAAGGCGGTGCTGGTCTTTGAGGAAGGCTCGCCGGCCTTCATCGAGCTTGAAATCGTGCGGATGCTGAGCCATGCCGACAGCGGAACGCGGGTGCACGGCAAGGATCTGCTGCCCGCGGCCGGCGAATATGGCGGGGCTGCGGTCGCCAAGGGGATTTTCGGTTTCCTGGACCGCTACCGGTCAAAGGAGCTCGATCTTGGGCCCGCGAAAAAGCACGTCGCCACGGTCGCGCGCGCGGCGGGCGAGGGAGCCGCCGCCTTCGAAACCGCCTTGCCGGCGAGGCCGCCGGGCTTCTGCACCGGCTGCCCGGAGCGCCCGGTCTTCGGCGCCATCAAGCTCGTCGAGCGCGAGCTTGGAAAGGTGCATGTGGCGGGCGACATCGGCTGCCATTCCTTCGCCACCTTCCCGCCCTTCTCGCTCGGCAACTCGATCCTCGGATACGGGCTGTCGCTGGCCTCGATGGCGGCGGTGGCGCCTATGCAGGAGCGCCGCCCCATCGCCATCATGGGCGACGGCGGGTTTTGGCACAACGGGCTGCAGACCGGCGTGCTGAGCAACCTGTTCAACAAGGGCGATGGGGTGCTCGTCATCATGCAGAACGGCTATTCCGCGGCCACCGGCCAGCAGGACCTGCCGTCTTCGCCCTACCAGACCATCGGCGGCGCGCCAAGCCGGGGCGCCGATATCGAGAAGGTGCTGAAGAGCTTCGGCGTCAGGTGGCTGCGCACGGTCAGGACCTATTCGGTGGCCAAGATGAAGCGGGCGCTGAAGGACGCCCTGACCACGGCGGAAAAAGGCCTCAAGGTCATCATCGCCGACGGCGAGTGCATGCTGGTGCGCCGGCGCCGTGAGGGGGCGGAGAAGGCGCGCGACTTGAAAGCCGGCCGGCGCGTCGGCGAAGCCAGGTTCGGCGTCGATGAGGATGTGTGCACCGGCGATCATTCCTGCATTGCGCTCTCCGGCTGCCCGTCGCTCACCGTCAAGCCGAACCCGGACCCGTTGCGCAGCGAACCGGTCGCCCATGTCGACCAGGATTGCGCCGCCTGCGGCCTGTGCGGCGAGATGGCCCACGCGGCAAGACTGTGCCCGTCCTTCTACCGCGCCGAGCGCATCCACAATGCCGGGCGCTTCGAACGGTTGGTGCACCGGGCGCGGCACCGGGCCATCGCGGCCCTGTCGCGGGTTGCCGCGTGACCGGGACGCTGCGCCTCTTGATCGCCGCGCTCGGCGGCGAAGGCGGCGGGGTTCTCGCCGGCTGGATCGTCGCCGCCACCGAGGCCCAGGGGCTCGCCGTGCAGGCGACGTCGATCCCGGGCGTCGCCCAGCGCACCGGCGCCACCACCTATTATCTGGAGATGGCTGAACGGGCCAAGAACGGTGCGGCGCCGGTCTTCGCGCTGATGCCGGTCGAGGGCGGCGTCGATATCGTCGTGGCGAGCGAGCTGATGGAGGCCGCGCGAATGGTCGAGCGCGGCTTCGTGACGCCCGATCGCACCTTCGTCGTCGCCTCCACGCACCGGGCGCTGACGGTGCCGGAAAAGTCGGCGCGCGGGGCCGCAGCCTTCAGCGCCGATCAGATGATCAAGGCGCTGGAAAGGCTGAGCCGCGACCGGTTCCTGTGCGACATGGCAGCGGCTAGCCGCGGGGCAGGGGCTTTCGTCAACGCGGTCATGCTCGGCCTCATCGCCGGCCTCGAGCTGCTGCCCGTCGACGAGAAGCACTATGTCGCCGCCATCAAGGCCGGGCGCGGCGGCGAAGCCAATCTGCGCGGCTTCAAGGCCGGTTTGGACATGGCGCGTGGGGATGCCGAGCCGCAAGGTAGCACCGCCCCGCGGCAAGAGGCTCCGCCCGCGCCTGAAAGCCTAGCCGCGCGGATCGCGGCGATGCCCGAGGAAGCCCGCGACATGGTGCGCATCGGCGCGGCCCGGCTCGTCGACTATCAGGGGCTTGCCTACGCCAGGCGCTATCTCGATCGGCTCGACCGCTTCCGCGACGACGGCCCGCTCCTGCGCGAGCTGGCGCGGCATCTGGCGGTGCGCATGAGCTACGAGGACATCATCCGCGTCGCCCAGCTCAAGTCGCGGCCTGAACGATTCGCCCGCATCCGCGCCGAGCACGGCATTGCCGACGGCGAGCCCTTTGAGCTCGTCGATTTCCTCAAGCCGGGAATTCCCGAAATCTCCGACCTGATGCCGCCGGCGATCGGCAGGCGGCTTCTCGCCTGGGCCGCGAAAAAGCCTGGCCGCGCCGATCTCGGCCCGGCCCTGACGCTGCGCACGACGACCTTTTCCGGGTTCATGCGCCTGTGGCTCCTGGCGCGGCTGCGCTTCTGGCGGCGCTTTACCCTGCGCCACAGCCAGGAGCAGGCGGAGATCGAGGCGTGGCTCGACCTCATCGACGAGGCGAGGGCGGCCGACGCCGGTTTCGCCCGCCAGGTCTGCGATCTCGGCCGCCTCGTCAAGGGCTATGGCGACACCCGAAGGCGGGCCGTCGCCACCCATGACGATCTTGTCGCGCGGCTGGTCAAGCCGGCGCTCGCCGGCACAACGCCGGCCAGGAAGGCGGCCGACGCGCTGGCTGGCGAGATCAGACAGATCCTGACCAGCCGGTGACGCCGTTCGGCCGCCGCTAAGGGTTGCCTGTTACGCATATGGACCGCCCGGAATTAGTGCGATAAAGATAGCCGCGCCCGCAGTCGCTTGGCGCACCCTCCCGCCGATATTGACAGGCGCGGTTCATTCTCTAATGGATCCTAGGAAGAGGTCAGTCGCTTGATGTCGTCAACATTTGATAAGGTCGCGGCGATCATTTCCGAGACGAGCGAAATTCCGCTCGAGGAGATCAAACCTGAGAGTCACACCATCGACGATCTGGGCATCGACAGCCTCGACTTTCTCGACATCGTTTTCGCCATCGACAAGAGCTTCGGCATCAAGATCCCGCTCGAAGCGTGGACCGAGGAGGTCAATAAGGGCCTGGCCCCGGCGGAAGACTATTTCGTGCTCGAAAAGCTGTGCGCCCGCATCGATACCCTGGTCGCCGGGAAGAGCTGACCGTCAGCCGGTGCACGATGCAGCTTGAATATTTTCAGATGATCGACGCGGTGACGTCGTTCGACCCCGAGCGGCGGTGTCTCAAGGCGCGCGCGACGGTTCCGACCCAAAGCCCGATCTTCGAGGGCCATTTCCCCGGCTACCCGATCATGCCGGGCGTGCTGTTGATCGAGACCATGGCGCAGGCCTCCGGCTATCTTCTGCTCGGCCTCAACCGGTTCGCCCGCATGCCGTTCCTGGCCGGCGTCAGGGAGGCAAAGCTGCGCACCTTCGTCGAGCCGAAAACGGAGCTCGACATCACTGCGGAGCAGATTCACGACGGCTCCGGCTTTTCGATCACCTCGGCGGAGATCGCGGCCGAGGGGAAGAGCATCTGCGACGCCAGGCTGACCTTCCGTTTCCTCGACTTCCCGGCGCCGGAGCTGAAGGCCATGGTGCGCCAGAACGCGGTGCGGATCGGCCTGTTGGAAGAGGCAAGCTGAGATGCCGGCGGGCCATCCGCGCGACGCGGTGATCACCGGGATCGGCCTCGTCACCGCGCTTGCCGACGGCATCGAGGCGCATCACCGCCTGCTAAGCGCGGCCGAACGGCCGCGGCCGCTCACCGATGCCGAGCGCTTCGCGCCTTACCCGGTGCATCCGCTGGTCGAGATCGACCTGTCGCCCCAGATCCCGAAGCGCGGCGATATCCGGCAGATGGAGGACTGGCAGCGCTACGGCACCTATGCCGCGGGCCTGGCGCTCGACGATGCCGGACTTGCCGGCAACGAGGCGGTTCTGAGCGAGGCCGGGCTGATCGTCGCCGCCGGCGGCGGCGAGCGCGACCCGGAGGTCGACGCGGCGATCCTGGAGGGGCTTGCAGGGGCGAAGGATCCCGGCGCCTTCATCAACGAGCGGCTGATGAACGATCTCAGGCCGACGCTGTTTCTGGCCCAACTTTCGAACCTTCTCGCCGGCAACATCTCCATCGTCCACAAGGTGATCGGTTCCTCCCGCACATTCATGGGCGAGGAGCTTTGCGGCGCCATGGCGCTCGACATCGCAGCGCGGCAGATCCGCGCCGACCAGGGCGACGTGTTCCTCGTCGGCGGCTCCTACAATGCGCCGCGACCGGACATGCTGCTCTATCTCGCGCTCGGCGGCTATCTGTGGACCGGGCCGACGGTGCCGCCCCTGTGGCAGCGCGGCGGCCAGGAGGGGGGCATCGTCTGCGGCAGCATGGGGGCGTTTCTGGTGCTCGAGGCTCGCGCCCACGCCGCGGCGCGCGGCGCGCGGGTCTATGCCCGCCTCGACGAGGTCATCGCCGGACGCGGGCGGCGCGACGACGCGCAGGCTTTCGAAGCGTACGCGCTCGAATTGGCGGCGCGGCTCGGCGCGGCTCTCGGCGACGAGCCTGCCGGCCTTCTGTCGGGCGCCTCTGGCGCGCGTCGGGCGTTGGAGACGGAGCGGCGGATGATCGAAAAGCTTGCCGCCGAGCGCCCGCTGCCCGTTCGCGGCCTAGCCACCATGATCGGCCACGGCCTCGAGGCGCAGATGCCGGCCTCGGTCGCGCTCGCGGCCATTGCGCTCAAGAACAAGCTTTTCTACCGTCCCTTCGACGATGACGGCTTCGAGCAGGCGGCGAACGCGGCGCCTGCGAGCATCGCGGTCACCGGCTGGGGGCATTGGAACGGCGAGGCGGTCGCGGTTCTCCGCGCCGAGGATTGATGCAGAAGAGCAAGACATGACGGACGCCAAGGACCATAGAGGACGTCCGCTGGTCGCCGTCACCGGTATCGGCGTCGTCACCTCGCTCGGCACCGGCATAGCAGACAATTGGGCGGCGCTGACCGCCGGCACGTCCGGCATCCACCGCATCGTCCGGTTTTCGACCGAGGGCCTGCGCACCACCATCGCCGGCACCGTCGACTTCCTCGACAATGTGCCGCCGACGGCGGGCAAGCTGACCGAGCGGTTCGCCGTCCTCGCCGCCGAGGAGGCGGTGGCCCAGGCCGGCATTGGCGCGCCCGGACGCTTCCCCGGGCCGCTGTTTGCCGCCGTGCCGCCGGTCGAGATCGATTGGGCGCAGCGCGCCGAGCTCTATGCCGACCCGGCCGCGGAGGGCACCGGCTATGCACGCCTGTTCGCCGCCGCCCGCACCGAGAAATACGCCCATATCCACGATCTATCGACCTTCGGATGGCCGGCCGAGCGGCTCGCCGCGCGCTTCGGCACGCAGGGGGCTCCGGTTTCGCTGTCGACGGCCTGCGCGTCCGGCGCCAGCGCCATCCAACTCGGCCTCGACGCCCTGCGCCGCGGCGACTGCGAGACGGCGCTGTGCATCGGCAGCGACGGCTCGGTGCATGCCGAGGCGGTGATCCGCTTCTCGCTGCTGTCGGCCCTGTCGACCCAGAACGACCCGCCCGAAAAGGCGGCAAAGCCCTTCTCCCAGAACCGCGACGGCTTCGTCATCGCCGAGGGCGCCGGCGCCCTGGTGCTGGAAAATCTCGATAGCGCGAAAGCGCGCGGCGCCAAGATCCTCGCCATCCTGCGCGGCTGCGGCGAGCGCGCCGACGATTTTCACCGCACCCGCTCGAAACCGGACGGCTCGTCGATCATCGGCGCCATCGAACGTGCGCTCGAGGACGCCGGCGTCAGCCCGGAGGAGATCGATTACGTCAACGCCCACGGCACCGGCACCTCGGAAAACGACAAGATGGAATATCTGTGCCTGTCGACGGTGCTCGGCGACAGCCTGCCCGGCACCCCGGTCAGCTCCAACAAGTCGATGATCGGCCACACGCTGACGGCGGCCGGCGCGGTCGAGGCGATCTTCACCATCATGAGCATCCGGACCGGGCGCCTACCGCCGACCATCAATTACGAGGAGCCCGACCCGGCGATCCCGCTCGACGTGGTGCCGAATGTGGCGCGCGACGCCAAGGTGACGACGGCGCTTTCCAACTCATTCGGCTTCGGCGGCCAGAATCTGACCCTTGTCCTTTCGGCCGAACCGGCGTGATGGAGAAAAGCGGATGAGCGAACCGGCGCAACGGCGGCGGGTCTATGTTATCGGCGGCAGCCGGGGCATCGGCGCAGCCTGCGTCCGCGCCATCGCCGAAGCCGATTTCGACATCACCTTCACCAGCCGCGAGCCCATGGGGCCGGTCCGCGGGGTTGCCGCCGACATTCGGGCGGCGCAGCCGCAAGCCGATTTCAGAATCGAGGAATTGGACGTCAGCAAGCGCGATCAGCTCGAGCGAATGGCGGCGATGATCGAAGGGGACGAGCAGGCTTTCGGCCTCGTCTATGTTGCCGGCCAGAGCTACGACATGCTCGTCGCCGGCGTCGATCTCGACCGCGCCATCGACCTCATGCAGGTCAATTTCTTCGGCTTCATGCGGCTTGCCGGCGCCGCCATGCGCCCCATGGTGAGCGCGCGCCGCGGGCGCATCATCGCCATGGGCTCGGTGACGGCTCTCTACGGCACGTCGGGCAATGCCAGCTATGCGGCGACAAAGGGGGCGATGCTCGGCTATGTGCGCACGCTCGCCGTCGAGGTCGGCCGCAAGGGGGTGACCGTCAACTATGTCGCGCCGGGCTTCGTGAATACCGATCTGGTCGCGCCCTATGCGCCGCATCTCGACCGGATGCAAAAGCAGATCCCGGCCGGCCGGCTGGCGGACCCCGCCGAGGTCGCCGACCTCGTCGCCTTCCTGGTCTCTCCGTCGGCGGCCTATATCAACGGCGCCATGCTGACCATCGATGGCGGCCTTTCCGCCAGCCTCATCTCCCGGCGCGGTTGACCGGCCGGACGGCAGGCAATACTGAGACCCTCTCATGCGCGCATTGCAGCTCATCAGGGAGCGCGAGCTCAAGATCACCGACATCGATCCGCCGCCGCCTCCGGGCCCCGGAGAGGTGCAGGTGCGGGTAGCGGCGGTGGCACTCAACCATATCGACGTGTGGGGCTGGCGCGGCATGGCGTTCGCCAGGCGCAAGCTGCCGCTCGTCGTCGGCGCCGAGGCGGCCGGCGAGGTCACCGCCGCCGGGCCGCAGGCGAGCGGTCTCAGGCAAGGGCAGCAGGTGGCGCTCTATGGCGCGGAGACCTGCGGCGTCTGCCGGGCCTGCCGCGAGGGCCGCGACAATCTGTGCGAGGAGGTCGCCGGCATCCACGGCTTCCACATTGACGGATTTGCCTGCGAGCGGGTCAACATGAAGGCCCGCCTGTGCGTGCCCGTGCCCGCCGGCGTCGACATCAAGGAGGCGGCCTGCGCGTCGGTCACCTTCGGCACCGTCGAGCACATGCTGTTCGACAATGCCAGGCTTGAGGCCGGCGAGACGGTGCTCATCCAGGCCGGCGGCAGCGGCATCGGGTCGGCCGCCATCCTTCTCGCCAAGGCGGCCGGCGCCACCGTCATCACCACCGTCGGCAGCGACGAGAAGGCGGAAAAGGCCCGCGCGCTCGGCGCCGATCACGTCATCAACTACGCCACCGAGCGCTTCGAGGGGGTGGTCCGCCGCCTGACCCAGAAGAAGGGCGTCGACGTGGTGTTCGAGCATACCGGCGTCGACACCTGGGCCGGAAGCCTGTTATCGCTGAGGCGCGGCGGACGGCTGGTCACGTGCGGCTCGACATCGGGGATCACGGCGGAGATCAACCTGATGCAGCTTTTCCAGCAGCAATACCGGATCTTCGGCAGCTTCGGCTGCAGGATCGCCAATATCGCGACGGCGCTCAAGAAGATGGCCGACGGCACGGCGAGGCCGGTGATCGACACGGTGATCGACCTTGCCGGGATCGAAAACGGATTGAAACGGCTTGAGGGCCGCAGCGTTTTCGGCAAGATCGTGATGACGTTGTAGAGTCGAGAGTTGTCGGGGGGCGTTGCCTTTGAAAAGGCGTAGACGGGCCAGACGGCGCGGCGTGGGGGTCTTCGATTGGCTCTTCGCGCAGCTCGTTCTCGGCATTCTGAAGCTGCTGCGGCTGATGCCGGCGCAAGCCGCGATTTCGATCGGCGGGCGCTGCGGGCGCATTCTCGGGCCGCGTCTGCCGCACAGCCGTACCGCGCGCGACAATCTGCGCCATGCCTATCCCGACATGCCGGCGGAAGAGCTCGAGGCGTTGCTGGCCGATGCCTGGGACAATCTCAGCCGCACCGCGATCGAGTATGTGTTCCTCGACCGCATATTCGACTTCGACCCGCAACACCCCGGCGCAGGCCGCATCGAGGTCGACGGCGTCGACGGCTTCTTCAAGATCAGGGATGGCGGCAAGCCGTGCATCGTCTTCACCGCGCATCTTGCCAATTGGGAGCTGTTGGCGGTGTGCGCGGCGACCTTCCATCTCGATGTCGCGGTGCTCTTCCGGCCGCCGAACAACGCCTATCTCGCGCAGCGCCTCGACCAGGTGCGCGGCCGCGTGATGGGCGCGCTGGTCAAATCGCGCAAGGGCGCGCTGATCGAGCTCGGCGCGGTGCTGGAGCGCGGCGGCCATGTCGGCCTGTTGGTCGATCAGTACTTTCATAGGGGCCCGACCGTTCCCTTTTTCGGCCGCCCGGTAAAGGTCAACCCGGCTCTCGCCACGCTGGCGCGGCGCTATGGCTGCGACGTCTATGGCGTGCGCACGATCCGCCTCCCGCAGGGGCGGTTCCGGCTCGAGCTGAAAGGGCCCATCGCGATGCCGCGCGATGAGGCCGGCGACATCGACGTGAAGGCGACCATGGCCAAGGTGACGGAGATCGTCGAGGGCTGGGTGCGCGAGCATCCCGAACAGTGGCTGTGGATGCACCGCCGCTGGCGGCCGGAAGCGCTCTCCAGGCGGCCTAAGCGCCGTAGCGCTCGCGGTACCAGTCGACAAAGGCCTTGACGCCGGTCTCGATCGGGGTGGCCGGGCGGAAGCCGGTGAGCCGTTCCAAGAGATCGCAGTTGGCGAATGTGCGCGGCACGTCGCCGGGCTGCATCTCCATCAGGTTGCGCTCGGCCTTGCGGCCCAGCGTATTTTCGATCGCCTCGATGAAGGGGACGAGGCCGACCGGGGCGCCGGCGCCGATATTGACGACCCGGAAGGGGGCCGCGGGCGAGAGCGAATCCGAAGCATCGGCGTCGCTCGCTTCGCTGCCGGCCTTCGGGACCACGTCGATGAGGCGGACGATCGCCTCGATGAGATCGTCGATATAGGTGAAGTCACGCTCCATGTTGCCGAAGCCGTAAACGTCGATGGGCTCGGACTTGAGGATGGCCGCGACGAACTTGAACAGCGCCATGTCGGGCCGGCCCCACGGCCCGTAGACGGTGAAGAAGCGGAACGCCGTCGTCGGGATGCTCCACAAATGGGCGTAGGAATGGGCCATCAGCTCGGTCGATTTCTTAGTCGCCGCATAGAGCGTAAGCGGGTGGTCGGCGCGGTCGGTCTCGTTGAACGGCATGTCGGTGTTGGCGCCGTAGACGGAGCTCGTCGAGGCAAGGAGCAGGTGCTTGGGGCTAAGCGCGCGGGCGATCTCCAATACGTTGAAGGTGCCGGTGAGGTTCGAATCGACATAGGCGCGCGGGTTTTCGAGGCTGTAGCGCACCCCGGCCTGGGCGGCGAGATGGACGATGACGTCCGGCTGCTCGTCGGCGGCGATGCGCGAAATTTCCGCGAAATTCTCGAGCTTCTCGACGTAGGCCCGGAAACGGTTCGAGCGGGCGAGCAGCGCGTGGCGGTCCTGCTTCAGCTTGACGTCGTAATAGGGCGTCAGCGCGTCGATGCCGGCGACGAAATGGCCGTCGGCGATGAGCCGCCGGGCGAGGTGGAAGCCGATGAAGCCGGCGGTCCCTGTGACGAGAAAGCGCATGGCGGGCTATGCCGCCCGGGTCTTGAGTTTGCGTTCCCAGGCCAGCGCGTGGGTGACGATGGTGTCGAGATCGTCGAGCTCGGGCCGCCAGTCCAGGGCCTCGAGAATCCGGCGCGTCCCGGCCACCAGCTCCGGCGGGTCGCCTTCGCGGCGGCCGACCTCGCGCACCGGAAAATCGACACCAGACATACGCTTGACCGAGGCAACCACCTCGCGCACCGAATAGCCGCAGCCATAGCCGCAATTGAGCGTCAGGCTCTCACCCCCGCCGCGCAGATGAGCGAGCGCGGCGGAATGGGCGCGGGTAAGATCGGTGACGTGAATGTAGTCGCGCACGCCGGTGCCGTCGGGCGTAACGAAGTCGGTGCCGAAAATCTCGAGATGGCTGCGCTCGCCGAGGGCAGCCTGGGCCGCGACCTTGATGAGATGCGTCGCCTGCGGCGTCGACTGTCCGGCGCGGCCCTGCGGATCGGCGCCGGCGACGTTGAAGTATCTGAGCGCCGCGAAGCGCAATTGGTGCGCGGCGGCGACGTCGCGCAGCATCGTCTCGGTCATCATCTTCGAGGCGCCGTAAGGCGAGATCGGCGCCAAGGGCGCGTCCTCGTAGACCGGGCTTGCGACGGGGATGCCGTAGACGGCGGCGGTGGAGGAGAAGATGAAATGCTTCACCCCGCTCAGGACCGCGGCCTGGATCAGGGCGCGCGAATTGACCGTGTTGTTCAGATAGTAGGCGAGCGGATCGCGCACGGATTCCGGCACGACGACGGAGCCGGCGAAATGGATGACGGCTTCGACGCCGTGGCCCGCCATGAGCGCCGCGATCCTGTCCTCGTCGCCGGCATTGGCGACAACGAGCTCGGCCGCCGGCGCCACGGCGCGGCGCAAGCCGGTCGACAGATCGTCGACCACCAGCACCGTCTCTCCCCTGTCGAGGAGCTCATGCACCATGTGGCTGCCGATATAACCGGCGCCGCCGGTCACCAACACGGTCATATCCGCGTCTCCCGCAAGCATTCCCTTTCAAATAACAATCTTAGCGGATAAACATTTCGTTGTGGTAACCGAGCTGGGAAGGGGGGATGGCGAAACCTATCCGAAAGGCGGTGCTTCCCGTGGCCGGGCTCGGCACCCGGTTCCTGCCGGCGACCAAGGCGATGCCCAAGGAAATGCTGACGGTCGTCGACCGGCCGGTGATCCAGCATGTGGTCGACGAGGCGCGCGAGGCGGGGATCGAGCATTTCATCTTCGTGACCGGGCGCAACAAGTCGGTGATCGAGGATCATTTCGACCGCCAGGTCGAGCTTGAGGAGGCGCTACGCCAGCGCGGCAAGATGGCGGAACTGGCGGTGCTGGAAGCCACCCTGCCGGCGCCCGGACAGCTCAGCTTCACCCGCCAGCAGGAGCCGCTCGGGCTCGGCCATGCGGTGTGGTGCGCGCGCCATATGATCGGCAACGAGCCGTTCGCGCTGCTGTTGCCCGACGTGCTCATGCGCGGGCCGCGGGGTTGCCTCATCGAGATGGTCGAAGCCTATGCGGCCTGCGGCGGCAACATCATCGCGGTGCAGGAGGTCGCGCCGGAAGAGGCGCATCAATATGGCATCGTCGAGATCGGCGAGAATACGAACGGCTTCCAGCGCATCATCGGCATGGTCGAAAAGCCGGCGAAGGGCGCCGCGCCTTCCAACCTGATGATTACCGGCCGCTACATATTGCAGCCGGAAATCCTCGACATCCTCTCCTCGCAGGCCGCCGGCGCCGGCGGCGAGATCCAGCTTACCGACGCCATGCGGGCGCTGCTGGAGAATCAGGAGTTCTTCGCCGTGCGCTATGACGGCCAATCGTTCGATTGCGGCAACAAGGTCGGTTTTCTCGCCGCCAACATCGCCTTCGCGCTTGCTCGAGAGGATATGCGCGCCGACCTGCTTGCGGCGCTGCGGGATATCCTTAGCGAGCAACAATAGATCCGATGAGTGCGGACGCCGGCGGCCTTGTGCGCGACGCGGCCGGTCTGCGCCGCTGCTGGTGGTGCGGCGGCGATGCCGAATACACCGCCTATCACGACCGCGAATGGGGACGGCCGACCGGCGACGACAGGCGGCTGTTCGAAAAAATCTGCCTGGAGGGGTTTCAGGCCGGCCTGTCCTGGCTCACCATCCTGAAAAAGCGGAAGAATTTCCGCAGAGCCTTCCTTAATTTCGATTTCGAACAAGTCGCCCGCTTCACCGACCGGGATGTCGAGCGACTGCTCCAAGATGCCGGCATCGTGCGCCACCGCGGCAAGATCGCCTCGGTCGTCAACAATGCGCACCGCGCCCGCGAGCTTAAGGCGGAGGCGGGCTCGCTTGCCGCCTTCTTCTGGCGCTTCGAGCCGGACCCGGCGAGTCGCCCGCGCGAGATCGATATCGATACGCTGAAGGGGCTCGGCCAGACGGTCGAATCGACGGCGCTCGGCAAGGCGCTCAAACGGCGCGGCTGGAGCTTCGTCGGGCCGACGACGGTCTATGCCTTCATGCAGGCGATGGGGCTGGTCAACGATCATCTGGCCGGTTGCGCCGTGCGCGCCGAGGTCGAGGCCGAGCGGGCGGCGTTCATCCGCCCGTAAAATTCCGCTACCGCTGCGCGGCTGAAGGCCGCCCGGCACCGCTAAACATATCGGCGAGATTTGGCTTGACAGCGCAAGAACCGTGCTAAGACTCGCCTCGGACGCGGCGTGGGGATGCCATGGAAAGTCAAGACGACGGGATGCCGAACCCGGCCGATAGGCACCGTCTGGACGAGGCGATCCGCAAGGCGCGGAGCGCCCAGGCGGAGCAAACCGATGTCGTAGTCGAGCTGAAGGCGGCCGAGCTTGCGCGGCTGGCGATGATCGAGGACGAGTTGAAGGAGATCTTCGCCCAGGTTCCCGAGGGCAACGATCAGTTTGACTTCGCGCTCGTCCCCGGCAATCCGCCGCGGCTTTGGATCGACATGATCGCCTTCATCATGATGGACCGCGACCGGCGGACCTATCGTTTTATCAGGGACACGAGCAGCGGCCGCCAGGTGATCGCCCAATCCGCCGAGCTGGAGGTGATCAGGGCCAAGGTGACGGACTATGTCGCGCACCGCATCGTCGAGCGCGAGCGGCTGTTGGCGGGCGAGCCGGAGATGCCGGCTCGGAGCCCCGATGCGATGACGGGGACCGGAAGGATCCGAGGCTATTTCGGCGTCCCCGGGCTTGTGGCGGCGTTTCTGTTCGGGTTGATGTTCGGCGCCCTGGGCCTACTGTTTTGGGGGTTCTACGTCGTCTCCTGGCCGTCCGGCGCGGGTTAGGGCGTTGCTTCGGGAAGCAGCCGGCGCATATAGGGGGTCGTCACCTGCCGCGTGTCGGGATGGAGGCACCGCGCGCTCATCTCGATCGACCAGCCGGTCCCGGCCGCCCGGATGCGGAACAGATGATATTGCGCCGACGGCTTGGGCGGCATCCCGATCGCAGAGGCGGAGGGAACGCCGACGATCGGGATCGGGCGCTCGGGGCCGGGCGTGAAATACAGCGTATCGGTGTGATTGTGGCCGTGCAGGACGAGCTCGGCGCCTGCGCCGGCGAGGATTTCCTTCACCGCCGCGGCGTCGAGCAGGCGCTTGTGCCAATGGGTCGGCACCGGATGCGGCGGATGATGGATGAGCACGACGCGGCAGCAGCCCTCGCGCCCGAGCGCGGCGAGCCATTCGGTGAGGCGCACCAGTTGCGCCGGCCCGACGCGCCCGACGCCGAGGAAAGGAGCGCTCGCCATGGCGGTCGTAACGCCGATGAGCGCGATGCCGTCGCGCCGGCGCACATAGGGCCAATCGGCCGCAGGATTGCCGTCCGGCGGGTCCCCTTGCGCGCGCATATAGGGGCGCCAGAGGCCGATGCCCTTCCGTTCGGGCACCGCCACATAGGCGTCGTGGTTGCCCGGCACGAGCGATGCCCGCTCGGGGGTGAAGTGGCTTTCCAGCCAGGCGCGGGCGCGGACGAACTCGTCTTCGATCGCCAGATTGACGAGGTCGCCGGTGAGCGCCACATGGTCCGGCCGTTCCGCCTTAAGCGCCGAGACCAGGGCTTCCAGTGCCCAATCCTGGTGGCTTGCGCCTCTCCGGCGAAGAATGTTCAGATAGCCGATCAGCCGCTTGCCGCGCAGTTCCATGAGGCGCGGGGTGCGGGGCAGGGAAAGATGAATGTCGGAAAGGTGGGCGAGGGTGAACATGCCGGGGACACTATAGGCCGCGCCCTTTCGCCGTGCCAGATTCCATGAGCGAGACCCTGAAACGAGTTCTCAAGCCGGCCCTGCGCCGGGTCTATCAGCCGCTGATGCGGCTCACCCGCGGGCTGACCATGGGCACGAACTGCGCGCTCGTCGATCGTGAGGGGCGCGTGCTCCTCGTCCGGCACAGCTATACGCCGGGATGGAGCTTTCCAGGCGGCGGGGTGGAGCCCGGCGAGACGGTGATGCAAGCGCTTTCACGCGAGCTTGCCGAGGAGGTCGGCGTGGAATTGCAGGGCAAGCCGAGGCTGCACGGCATCTTCGCCAATTTCGAGATGTTTCCGGGCGATCACGTCGCCTTTTTCGTCGCCGAGGAATGGCGCCGGCTGGAGGCGCCCAAACGCAATCTCGAAATCGTCGAGCAGCGCCTGTTCGCGCGCGGCCAATGGCCGGAGACGCTGACGCCGGCGACGCGGCGCCGGCTCGCCGAGCTGTTCGAGGGGGCCGAGATCTCCGAGAAGTGGTAGATCAGAAGCGGGCGCGGTCGTGCGCCGCCGCATAGTCGATCTCGGGCCCCAGCGGCACGATGCCGGACGGATTGATGCGCGTGTGGCTCTCGTAATAATGGCGCTTGATGTGGTTCAGATCGACCGTCTCGGCGATTCCCGGCACCTGATAAAGATCGCGCAGATAGTTGGACAGGTTCGGGTAGTCGGCGATCCGCCTCAGATTGCATTTGAAGTGGCCGACATAGACCGGATCGAAGCGCACCAGCGTCGTGAACAGCCGCCAATCGGCCTCGGTGATCCGGCCGCCGACGAGATAGCGCTGCCGCGACAGCCGTTCCTCGAGCGCGTCGAGGGTCTCGAACAGCGCCCAGAAAGCCTCCTCATAGGCAGCCTGGGTTCTGGCGAAGCCGCAGCGGTAGACGCCGTTGTTGACGGTCTCGTAGACGGTGGCGTTGATGGCGTCGATCTCCTCGCGCAGGTCGGGCGGATAGAAATCGACCGTCGCGTCGCCATAGGCGTCGAACGCCGAGTTCAACATCCGGATGATCTCGGAGGATTCGTTGTTGACGATGGTCTTGCGCTCCTTGTCCCACAGCATCGGCACCGTCACGCGGCCGGAATAGCCGGGTTTCGCCCTCAGATAGACCTCACAAAGGTAGGTTGCCTGGTTCACCGCGTCCGGGATCACGCCGGGCGCGGCCGCAAACGTCCAGCCGTGCTTTCCGATGCGCCAATGCGCGACGGAGAGCGAAATTGCATCCTCGAGGCGCTTCAGCTTGCGGAAGATGAGCGTGCGGTGGGCCCACGGGCAGGAAAGCGCGACATAGAGGTGGTAGCGGCCAGGTTCCGCTGCAAAGCCGCCTTCGCCGGAAGGGCCCGGCGCGCCGTCGGCGGTCACCCAATCGCGGAACTCGGATTCCTTGCGCACGAAGCGGCCGCCCGGCGCCTCGGTGTCGTGCCAAGTGTTCTTCCAGATTTTTTCGACCCGCTGTTCCATTTCCGAATGATGCCTTTCTCCTTCGCCGCGCGGCCATGGCCTCAACATAGGAAGCCGGCAGCGCTGATCCAGGCCATTTCCGAAACTCTTTTCATTCCAAAGTCATGGTGCTATCAACGAAGGGGTTTTGGTTACCGACGAATCGCCGCGGACAGGGAGGGCACCGATGGCCGGCAAATTCGAGATACTGAAGCAGAAGGATGGGCAGTTCTATTTCGTGCTGAAAGCGGCGAATGGGGAGATCATTGCCCGTTCGGAGGGCTATAAGGGAAAGGCCGGCTGCGCGAACGGCATCGAGTCGGTGAGGAAGAACGCGTCCAAGGCGAAGGTGGTCGATCTGAGCAGCAAGTGATCAAAGCAGGTCTGGCCGTCGGGGGTTCTTGGCCCTGCGGTCGGGGTTAGCGCAGATCGGGGGGGCCTGCGCCGCCAGGGCGCTGGACGCTGTCGATATGGCGTGCTAATGGCGCCGCCGAGGTCATTTCGAGAGGGCTTTAGGGTCATGGGTTTGCGGCCGATCGCGCGACGACGAGACGATCTCGGGCGGAAGAAATCCGCCAAGCCGCGCCGCGCTGCGGCCTGACCCGACAGACCCATTCTCCATTGTTGACGGTAGAGGGGCGTCGGATCGGCGCAGCGGGGATGCCGTTTCTCTTCCCGTCCCGGGATGCCGCGCCATGTCCGACAAGCAATTCCATATTGCCCCCGAGCGGCCCGAAGACGCCGCCGCGATCGAAAAGCTTCACGAATTCGCCTTCGGGCCGGGGCGCTTCGCGCGCACCGCCTACCGCATGCGGGAGGGGGTTGAGGCGATCGCTTCGCTCTCCCACGCCGCCTGGACCCACGATGCGCTGATCGGCTCGATCCGTTTCTCGCCGGTCGCCATCGAAGACCGCGCCGGGCTGATGCTCGGACCCCTGGTGATCGACCCGGCGTGGAAGGGCCGCGGCGTCGGCCTCAAATTGATGCAGATCGGCCTGGAGGCGGCAACGAGCGAGCGCCATGGCTGGGTGATCCTGGTCGGCGACGAGCCCTACTATGCGCGGGCAGGCTTCAGCCGCGTCGCCGAAGGCCGCATCCGGTTGCCCGGCCCGGTCGATCCCGCGCGGCTTCTTGCTCTGGCGCTCAACGCCGGCGCGCTCGACGGGCTCGCAGGGGTCGTCAGGCCGGTCAAGAACGGGGCTTAGCGGCCTTCGCGGTACCAGGTGGCGGCAAGGCCCGCGAGCAGCAGAGCAAGCCCGAGAAGGCCGGCGAAGAGCGGGATCGAGCGGATGCCGCGCACCACATAGGCGTCGGTCCGCTTCAAGGCGATCCAGTCGCGCCCGGCCCAGTGGCGCACGTCGCTCAGAAGCGTGATGCGCGGCAGCTCGCCTGCGGCGTCGGCGGCGTCGATCCGGACGGTGCCGCCGCCGGTATCGGCAACAAGGTCGGCGACTTTGTCCTCGGTGGCGATCAGCTCGGCCAGCTCCTTCGGGTTGAGCGGGCCGACATTGGCAAGCGCCGTATGCTTGCCGTCGGTGAGGTGATAGAGGCCGATCTCGCCGGCCTCGATCTCGGCCCGCCACAGGCCGGGCTCGCTGCGCTCGAGCGCGACCTCGCGCTCGGCGCCCGAGGGTGTTGTTATCTTCACCGGAGCGGCTTCCTCCCCCATGGTCTGGCGCTCGATGACGAGCTTGCCGGCAGCCCCGTGCGCCGACAGCCGCTCCTCCTCCAACTCCGGCTCCTTCATCAGCCAGTGCGACAGCCGCCGCAGAAGCGCGATCTGCGGCCCGCCGCCCTCGAAGCCCCGCGACCACAGCCAGGCATGGTCGGTGAGAAGCAGCGCCACGCGCCCTTCCTCCTCGCGGCTGAGGATCAACAGCGGCACATTGTCGGGGCCGTTCATTACCGTCTCGCCGCGGTCGGGCGTCGCTTCGACGGCGCGGAACCAGCGGCCCCATCGCGGCGGGTCGGCGTCGGCGCCGGGAAGTCCGCGGGTGACCGGGTGGCGCCGGCCGCGCTCGGCGACGGTGGCGCGGAACGGCTCCTCGATGACCCGGCCGGTCGGTTCGGCCGGCAGCACCGGCGCCAGCGGCGAGCGGTAGATACTCGGCGTGCCGGCGAAGTCCGGTCCCGCCGCGACCAGGAGTGCGCCACCCTCGCGCACGTAGCGGGCGATATTGTCGAAATAGATGATCGGCAGCACGCCGCGGCGCTGATAGCGGTCGAGCACGATGAGATCGAACTCATCGATCTTGACCGAGAACAGCTCGCGCGTCGGAAACGCGATCAGCGACAATTGGTTGATCGGCGTGCCGTCCTGCTTCTCCGGCGGCCGCAGGATGGTGAAATGAACGAGATCGACCGAGGCGTCGGATTTGAGCAGGTTGCGCCAGGTGCGCTCGCCGGCGTGCGGCTCGCCGGAAACCAGGAGCACGCGCAGATTCTCCCGGATGCCCTCGGTGGCGACCACGGCGCGGTTGTTGGCGATGGTCAATTCGCCGGCCAGCGGCTCGGCCTCGAACTCGAAAATGTTCATGCCGCCATGGGTGATGTCGACCGGGATGAGCGCATTTTCGCCGGGCGCGATCTGCTTCACCGAGACGGTTTCGCCGTCGCGCCGCACGGTCACCTGGACCCGGTCGCGGACGTTCTGACTGGCCGCCTCGCGCGGCAGGTCCTCGACCCTGAGGGTGATGACCTGGGACTTGCCGACGAGGCCGAAGCGCGGCGCCCGGTGGACGATGAGCCGGCGGTCGTGCTCGCCAGGCCTGGCGGTGATCAGCGCGTGGACTGGCGCGTCGAAGCCGAGCGCCGCGGCGTTCGCCGGCACGTCGTGGACCTGGCCGTCGGTGACCAGGACGGCGCCGGCGATGCGCTCGGGCGGAACGTCGGACAATAGCCGGTTGAGGGTCGAAAACAGCGCCGTGCCGTCCTCACCGCTGCCCTCCGCGCGGACGCTCGCCCAACGGATCTCGATGTCCTTGAAGCGGGAGAGCCTGTCGGCGAGTGCCTCGCGCACCGCAGCGACGATCTCCTGACGCTTGGCCTGGACCTGGCTTGCGCTCTCGTCGACGATGACCGCAGCGATGCCGGGCAGACGGTCGCGCTCGGTCTCGGTCAGGCTCGGATTGAGGAGCGCGACGATGAGAAGCGTAAAGGCAAGCGCGCGCAGGAAGGTGCCGCGCTGGCGTCGCCACAACAGAATGGCGCACAAAACAAGCGCGACGAGGCCCGCCGCGGCGATGAGGGGGAGCGGCAGAAGCGGGGAAAGGACAACGGACCAGGTCATCGCATCGCCCCTACTGGCCGAGCCGCTCGAGCAGCGCCGGCACGTGCACCTGATCGGCCTTGTAGTTGCCGGTCAGCGTGTACATGACGATGTTGATGCCGGTGCGCAGCGCCATCTCCCGCTGGCGGTCGCCGCCGGGAACGACCGGATAGAGCGGCCGGCCCGAATCGTCCACCGCCCAAGCGGAGGCGAAGTCGTTGCTGGTGATCAGGATCGACGAGACGCCGTCGGAATTGCGCACCGGGCGCGGGTCGTCGGCCTCCGTCTCCGGCGTCGCCTCGACCCACAGCGTGCCGCCGTCCCAGCGCCCCGGAAAGTCCTGCAACAGATAGAACGCCTTGGTCAGCACATGGTCGACCGGCACCGGCTCGAGGGCCGGAATGTCGATCTTCTCGAGCAGCCGCCGCAGCGCCTGCGTCCCCGGCCCGTTGCCGGGCGAAAGCCCGGTCGCGCCCATCGCCTCGTCGCGGGTGTCGAACAGGATGGTGCCGCCCTGCTTCATGAACGCATCGACGCGGGCCAGCGTCTCCGGTTCGGGCAGCGGCGCGGACGGATCGATGGGCCAATAGATGATCGGGAAGAAGGCGAGCTCGTCGCGCGCCACGTCGACGCCGATCGGCTCGCCCGGCTCCAGCGCGGTGCGCTCCTGCAGCACGCGGCTCAGCCCCATGAGGCCGAGCCGCGCGGCGTCATTGAGTTCCTCGTTGGCGCTGAGGACAAAGGCAAGCCGCGTCTCCAGGGCCGCCTTGAGGGCAAACTCGTCGGCGCCCGCGTCCTGCGCGCGGACCTCGCGCCCGGCGCCCAACAACACGGTGAGGACCAGAACCGCGGCGCCGGCCGCGCGCGGCGCGAGCCTGAATCCGGCCAGATACATGATCGCGACGGCGTCGAGCGCCAAGAGGACGAGGGCCGCAAACAGGATCCACGGCTTCAGCGGCAGCGGGTTGGCCTGGGCGTAGGCGCGCTCGACGAAGCTGCCGGGCAGGTCGGTAAGCGGCGTCAGCGTGGCGTTGTGGGGCAGCACGTTGAGAGCGCGCAGCGCATCGGGGTGGCCGTAGAAGCCGGGTGGATGGTCGCTGCTGGCGACGACCGTGTCGATGGCGCCGGCCAGGATCGGTCGCGTCGTCGGGGCCGGCAGCGTCAGCACGCCGCGCCCGTCAAGCGTTCTTACCGGCGGCAGGGTGAGGGCCTCCTCGCTGGACGCAACGGCGGCCTCGGCGCCGCCGGCGGCAGCGCCCCCGGCCTCGGGCGCGGACCCGGTCGCCGGCGCCAGCTCCTGCAGGCGGGAGAGCATGTCGACGAACAGGCCCGACAGCGGCAGGTTGGACCAGGCGGTGTTGGCGGTGACGTGGAACAGCACCAGCCAGCCGCGGCCGCGCCTTGCGCCGGTGACCAGCGGCGTGCCGTCGGAAAGCTGCGCCCAGGTCTTCTCGGCGAGATCGATGTCGGGCTCGGCGAGCACTTGGCGCTCGATGGTCACCTCGGGCGGCGCGGCGAGGCCGGCGAAGGGTCCGGCCGGGTCGAAGGGGCCGAGAGGCTGCGGGGTGCTCCAGGACAGCGTGCCGCCGAGCGTCCGTCCGCCTTCGCGCAGGCGCACCGGCACCAGATCGTCGGCGCCTGCGGCGAGGCGATGGCCAGCGAAGCGGACCAGCACGCCGCCGCGTTCGACCCATTGCGACAGCGTATCGTAGGTGGCGCCGGCGATATGGCCGACATCGGTCGTCACGATCATCCCGACCTGCGCCTCGATCAACTGCTCGATACTCTCGGCGAGGTTGCTGCCGCGGTCGACATGGAGCTCGGCGAAGGGCGCCAATGCGCGCTCGACATAATAGAGCGGCGAGAGCAGAGGCTGAGAGATGTCGCGGGATTCGCCGGTGACAAGCCCGACGCGGCGCATTCGCCAGCGGTCGTCGACAAGCCGCACGGCGCCGGCGGACCGCACCGCGGCGATCTCGACGCGGGCGATCTCGTTGCGCAGCTCGAGCGGCATGTCGAGGCGGGCGCGCACTTCGCGTTCGGTGCCGCCGAAGGCGAAGGGGGCCTCGCCGAGGAAGCGGTCGTTGAGCGCCAGCGCCCGCAACGTGCCGGATCGCGGCGCGCCGCTAGCCGCCCGCATGACCGGAATCTCGAAGCCGGCGCCGTCATGGCGCGGCGCGCCGAGGACCAGCGGCATCTGGGTCAGATCGGGCAGATAGACGCTGATCCGCCCTGCCGGGCTAAGCGCGTCGAGCCCTTGCGCGAACTCGGCTCCGCTTCCATGGTCGATGCCGTCGGAAAGCCAGACGATGCGGGGATTATCGGTGCCGGCGAGCGCCTCGCTGGCGTGCTCGAGGGCGGCCATACGCTGCGGCGGAAAGGCGAGGGGGCCAAGGCCGGCGACCCGTTCAGCGGCGCGCTCGGCCTCCTGCGGCGGGGTGACGCCGGCCGGGCCGGCAGTCGCGGTCGGCACCAGCACGACCGGTTCGTCGGCGGAGCGCGCCCGCTCGATTTCGAAATGGACCGTGGCGAGCCGCCGCTCCCAATCGCCGCCCGAGGCCCAGCCATTGTCGACGAACAGAACCAGCGGTCCGCCGCCGGGGGCCGCCCCCGGTTCCGGCCGCAAGACCGGCGCCGCCAGCGCCAAAATGACCAGACCGGCAAGCAGCACGCGCAGCGCCGTCAGCCACCAGGGGCTCGTCGCCGGGGTCTCCTCCTCGTCCTTGAGGCCGAACATCAGCCGCACCGGCGGAAAGACTAGGCGCAGCGGACGCGGTGGCGTCTGGCGTAACAGCCACCAGATGGCGGGCAGCAGCACGAGCGCCCACAACAGCAGGGGCTGGCCAAAACCGATGGCGCCGAACAGCGACATCAGCCGGCCTCGCCGCCGGCCACGAGCCGCAACGGGCCGATCGCGTAGGCGCTGACTTCGGTCGGCGGGCGCAACAGGTCGCGCGGCGCCGAGAGGATGGCGTGGATTGCAAGCAGGGTGAGCTGAGGCGGCTGGTCGGTGTGGTGCAGGGTAAAGGTGCCGCCGACACGCCGGACGATTTCGCGCAGGCCCTGCTGGTGCCCCTCGAGGCGATCGCGGTAGCCCTCGCGCAGCGCCTCGGCGCGGCCGGTCAGGTAGCGCTCGTTGCTTTCCGGCGCCTCGAACTCGATGCGGCCGGAAAACGGGAACGTCTCCTCCATCGGGTCGAGAATCTGGATGAGATGGCAGCGCACACCCTGGGCGGCGATGGCCGACAGGCGCTCGTCGACCTTGTCCAGCGGCTCCAGCAGGTCGCTGAAAACGATATAGTCGGAATGGGTCGAGAGGCGGTCGACGGGCGGCAGGCTTGCTTCCAACCCCCGCCCGGGCTCCGACTGCGCGCGGCCCAACGCCTCGGCCATGCGCCGCGGCGCCCTTGGGCCGAGCGTCGGCCGGGTCAGGCCGGGGACGGCGATACGCTCACCGCCGCGCACCAATATCTCGCCGAGCGCCAGCGCCATGACGATGGCGCGCCGCTCCTTGGAGATCGGGGCGAGGTCGGAATGGAACACCATCGAGGCGGAGCGGTCGGGCCACAGCCAGATCGTGTGCGCGGCCTCCCATTCCTGCTCGCGGATATAGAGATGGTCGTCGCGCGCCGACCGGCGCCAATCGATGCGCGTCGGCAGGTCGCCCTGGGCGAAGCGCCTATATTGCCAGAAGGACTCGCCGATGCCGGCGCGCCGGCGGCCGTGCCAGCCGGGCGCCACGGTGTGGGCGATCGCCATGGCATCGACGAGGAGGGCCGGCAGCGCGGCCGCGGTCACGGCAGCGTCGTGATACCAACCGGTCCAGTGCTCGGTCGTCTCCACGGGGTTGCGCGCCACGTGGCTACCTCAGCCGCGCCGCGAGCTGACCGATGATCTCGGTGACGGAGTGTCCCTCGGCCCGTGCCGCGAAGGTCAGCGCCATGCGGTGCTTGAGCACCGGTTCGGCGAGCGCCGCGACGTCGTCGATCGACGGCGCAAATCGACCGTCGATCAGCGCCCGGGCGCGCACGCCGAGCATCAGCGCCTGGCTCGCCCGCGGACCCGGTCCCCAGGCGACCCACCGGGTGATTGCCTCATCGCCGCCGTCCGGCCGCGCCGCGCGGACCAGGCCGAGGATGGCCTCGACGACGCTTTCGCCGACCGGGATGCGGCGCGCCAGGCGCTGCGCCTCGGCGAGGTCCTCCGGCGTCATGGCGTGCTCGGGGTGGATTTCCTCAGCGCCGGTGGTCTCGAACAGCATCCGCCGCTCGGAGGCAAGGTCGGGATAGAGCACGTCGATCTGCATCAGGAAGCGGTCGAGCTGCGCCTCGGGCAGGGGATAGGTGCCCTCCTGTTCGAGCGGGTTCTGGGTCGCCAGCACGTGGAACGGGCGCGGCAGATCGTGGCGCTGCCCGGCGACGGTGACGTGATATTCCTGCATCGCCTGCAGCAGGGCCGCCTGGGTGCGCGGACTTGCCCGGTTGATCTCGTCAGCCATCAGGAGCTGGGTGAACACCGGCCCCTTGATGAAGCGGAAGCTGCGCCGGCCGGCGCTCGTTTCCTCGAGCACCTCGGAGCCGAGAATGTCCGGTGGCATCAGGTCGGGCGTGAACTGCACCCGCTTGGTGTCGAGGCCGAGCACCTTGCCGAGCGTGTCGATCAGCTTGGTCTTGGCGAGTCCGGGTACGCCGACGAGCAGCGCGTGGCCGCCGGACAGAAGGGTGATCAGGGTTTGCTCGACGACCGGCGCCTGACCGAAAATCACGGTGCCGATGGCATCTTTCACGCGTGCGATCTTGGCGCCGGATGTTTCTACCGCTGCCACGATCTCCGTGCTGGTTTGATTTATGTTGGTCATGGCCTCAAATATAGTGCCGAGCAGGCGTTTTGCGGAAGAGCGCAAATGACAAAAGGACGTGATTGCCGGACATTGGAGGAAATCGCGAACTTAGAGCTGTTTTTCGATTCTTGCCGCAACCATTCGGTGAAAATGCGGCGGTAAGTTTGGGCCAATCATCGGAAATCCGAAGACCAATGAGCAAGCAGACGGACAAGCGAGTAACCGGCGCCCAGGAGCTGGCGCGGATTCAAGCAGAGGCGAAACAGAGCAAAAAATCTGGGTCGCCGCCGGTGGAACGGTGGAATCCGCCCTTCTGCGGCGACCTCGACATGCGAATCGCCGGCGACGGAACTTGGTTCTATCTCGGCACGCCGATCGGCCGCAAGCGGCTGGTCAAGCTGTTCGCCTCGGTGCTGCGGCGCGAGGAGGACGGCAAATATTTTCTGGTGACCCCGGTGGAGAAGGTCGGCATCAGGGTCGACGACGCGCCGTTCCTCGCTGTCGAGATGCGCGTCGACAATCAGGGCCCGGATCAGGTCGTCGGCTTCCGCACCAATGTCGACGACGAGGTCCGCGTCGATGACCAGCATCCGCTGCGCTTCGAAGCCGAGGCGGGGACCGGCGGGCTGAAGCCCTATGTGCGGGTGCGCGGCCGCCTGGAGGCGCTGATCGCACGGCCCGTGTTCTACGATCTGGTGGCGCTGGGAACGGACGAAACGGTCGATCGCGAGCGGATGTTCGGGGTCTGGAGCTCGGGCCGCTTCTACGCCATGGCGCCGGCCGCCGCGCTGGCGGAGGCATGATGACGGACGTGTCGGAAACCGGCTCCTCGTCGTTCAGCGCCGCGGCGTTTACGGCCCGGGCGCGCAGGCGCCTCAGCCTCGATGCGGCGCGCGCCAGGGAGCCCGCCATCCGCCTGCCCGGGGGCGATCATGCGCTCGATCCCGGCTTCGAGGGCGCGCCGGGGGCGGCTTCGGTGCTGCGGCTTGCCGCCGTGCTCATTCCGGTCATCGCCCATCGCGACCAAGCAACCGTGCTGCTCACCCAGCGCACCGAGCATTTGCCGTCCCATGCCGGCCAGATCGCATTTCCCGGCGGCAAGATCGAAGAGGCCGACGAAACGCCGCTTTCCGCCGCCCTGCGCGAGGCGCAGGAGGAGGTCGGCCTGCCGCCGGGCCATGTCGAGCCGATCGGCTATCTGCGCCCCTATCACTCGCGCACCGGCTTCAATATCGTGCCGGTCGTCGCCACGGTGCGGCCGGGCTTCACGCTCACGCTCGACCAGAGCGAGGTCGCCGATGCCTTCGAGGTGCCGCTGTCCTTCCTGATGAACCCGGACAATCACCAGCGCCTAAGCCGCGTGCTGCGCGGCGAGCTGCGTCATTTCTTCGCCATGCCGTATCAAAATCGTTACATCTGGGGTGTTACGGCAGGCATCATCCGCGAGCTATACGACGAGGTCTATCGCCGCTGAACGGCGATCCACGGAACCGGCGATGAGCGGGATGCAGGAAGACAGCTTACCAAGTCTTGCCGGGCAGGATTGGCTGCACGACCCGGCGTTGCAGAGCGTCTTGGCGGCGCTCGGCGGCGGCGAGGAGGGGCTGACCCGGATCGTCGGCGGGGCGGTGCGCAACGCGCTGTTCGACCGCCCGGTCAAGGACATCGACCTTGCCACGCGGGTGCCGCCCGAGCAGGTCCTGGCCAAGTCCGGCCGGGCCGGGCTCAAGGCGGTGCCGACGGGGATCGACCACGGCACGGTCACGGTGATCGCCCATGGCCGGCCGTTCGAGGTAACGACCCTGCGGCTCGATCTGGAGACCTATGGCCGGCACGCGCTCGTCGTCTTCACCGATGACTGGAAGGAGGACGCGCGCAGGCGCGACTTCACCATCAACGCGCTTTATGCCGACGCGGAAGGCCGGGTGTTCGACCCGCTCGGCGGCTATCGGGACATCGCCGCGCGGCGCGTGCGCTTCATCGGCGACGCCGACGCGCGGCTCGGCGAGGACTATCTGCGCATCCTGCGCTTCTTCCGCCTGCACGCGGAATATGGCGAGGGCGCGCTCGACGCCGAGGGGCTTGCGGCCTGTGTGCGCGCGCGCCACGGCCTCGCGCAGCTTTCCGCCGAGCGCCTCGGCCAGGAGACGCGGCGTCTGATGCAAGCGGACGAACCGCTTAGCGCCGTCACGGCCATGGTCGAGACCGGCATCTCGCTCGATCTCTTCGCCGGCGTCGCCTATCTCGGCCCCTTCGCCCATCTCCTGCGCATCGAGGCGGCGCTCGGACTCGATATCGATGCGACGCTGCGGCTTGCCGTTCTCGGCTGTGCGGTGGCCGAGGACGCCGACCGGCTCAACACCCGGCTGCGCCTGTCGCGGGCCGAGCATCAGCGCCTCGTCGCGGCGAGCGAGCATTGGTGGGAGATGACGCCGGCGCTGCCGGAAGCCGATCGCAAGCACGCGCTCTACCGGGCCGGCAGAGGCACCTTCACCGACCGGGTGCTGGCCTCCTGGGCGCGGCGCGGCGGGGCGATGGACGATCCGGGCTGGAAGGCGCTCTACCGGTTGCCGGAGCGCTGGCGCGTGCCGGAGCTGCCGTGGCGCGGGGCCGATCTCAGGCAGCGCGGCATCAAGGGCGGCCCGCATGTCGGCACGATCCTGCGGGCGGCCGAGGAACGCTGGATCGCGTGCGGCTTTCCGACCGCCAAGGAGGAACTCGACGTTCTCATCGAGGAGGCCATCGCCGCGGGGGGCGAATAGCGCCGCTCAGCTTTCTCCAAGCAGCGCGCGGATGGGGGCGGCCGCCTTTTCCGGCGCCTGCTTCAGATTGAGCGGGCTGACGAATTTCCCCTCCGCGTCGAACAGATAGACCAGCGCCGTGTGATCGACCGTGTAGTCGCCGCCCTCGAGCGGCACCTTCCGATAATAGACCCGGTAGGCCTTGGCGATCTCGCGGGTCTCCTCCGGGGTGCCGGTGAACCCGCGAATATGCGGGTTGAAGGCCTGCAGATAGTCCTTCATTGCCTGCGGCGTGTCGCGCTCCGGATCGACCGAGATGAATACCGCGTTGATGCGGTCGGCGTCGTCGCCCATCTTTTCCAGCACCGCCGACATATCGTAAAGCGTCGTCGGACAGACTTCCGGGCAATAGGTGAAGCCGAAAAACAGGATCGACGGCTTGCCGAGGAGCGACTTTTCGGTGACCGGCCCGCCGTTCTCGTCGGTCATGGTGAACGGGCCGCCGACCTGCGCCTCGCCCGAGGAGATGACGGTGCCGATGCCGCCGGGCCGCGACAGGGTGAAGACGGCGATCGCCGTGATGACCAGCGCCGCCGCGAGCGCCGCAAAGGCGGTGTAGATTGCGAGCCGGGGAGGCCCGCGCCGTCCGCTCATGGCTTTCCTTCACCCTGGTTCATGTTCATTCCATGGCCTTCGGAAGACATGCCCTCCATGGCGGGTCCGCCGGGCGCCGCCGCGCCCATCGCCACCACTGGAACGGAAATCTCGATGCGCCCGGCGGTCTCGAAGACCGCTGTCGCATGAAACGTGTCACCTGCTTTCAGCGGGTGTTTGAGGCCGATCAGCATGCCGTGCAACCCGCCGGGGGCGAGCGCGACGGTTTCACCCGGCGCGACGACGACGCCGTCTGTCAGCGGGCGCATCCGCATGACGTCGCCCTCCATGGTCATTTCGTGGATCACGCCACCGTCGGCCACGTCGCTCTCAATGCCGATCAGCCGGTCGGGCGCGCCGCCGGAGTTGCGGATGGTCGCATAGACCGCGCCGGTCCTTGCCGCCGGCGGGGTCGCCCGTGCCCAGGCCTCGGAGACTGCGATGCCGTTCTGCGCCTCGCCTTGAGCCAAGGCGGAAAGGGCGAGGGCGGCGACAACAAACGCCGCAAGGCACAGGGCCGCGAGCTTCGAAAGTCTCATGACGGGTCTTCCATGTTAAGACGAATCACGCCGGCCTCAGAAACAGTTCCATATCCCATTGGCCAGCATGTCGACATAGATGAGAAGCCCGTGGCGCTGCCACAAGGCAAGGCCCGCCAGCAGCAGAATTCCGGCCGCGGCGGCGAACAGTGCGACCGCCGCCGGCGGTCCGAGGAGGCCATTGCGTGTCTCGCTGCCGGGGTTCCGCTGTCGGGTCATGAGGGTAAAAATAGTGCATCGGCCGGGTAATGAAAGGGGTTTCACGGCCATTTGGCGATCGGCGGCATCGAGGACAGGATCGCCTCGACATGGCCGCCGGTCTTCAGCCCGAAGGTCGTGCCGCGGTCGTAGAGCAGATTGTACTCGACGTAGCGGCCGCGCCGGACGAGCTGTTCCTCGCGCTCCGCCTCGGTCCAGGGCCGGTCCATGTTGCGCCGGACGAGCACCGGATAGATGCCGAGAAAGGCGTCGCCCACGGCGCGCGTGAAGGCGAAACCGGCGTCCCAGTCCTCGACCTCCAGCCGGTCGTAGAAGATGCCGCCGACGCCGCGCATCTCGCCCCGGTGCGGCAGGTAGAAGTAGCGGTCGCACCAGTCCTTGAAGCTGGCATAGTCGGCCACGTCCTTATGCGTATCGCAGGCGGCCCGCATGGCGGCGTGGAAGTCGCTTGTGTCGGGGTCCTCCTGGCTGCGGCGGCGTTCGAGCACCGGGGTCAGGTCGGCGCCGCCGCCGAACCACAGTTTCGAGGTGACGATCATGCGGGTGTTCATGTGCGCCGCCGGCACGTTGGGATTGCACGGGTGGGCGATGAGCGAAATGCCGCTCGCCCAGAAACGCGGGTCCTCGGCGCCCCCTGGGATCTCGCCGCGGAACTCTTCCGAGAACTCGCCGTAGACGGTCGAAACATGGACCCCGACCTTCTCGAACACGCGCCCGCGCAACAGCGCCATCTCGCCGCCGCCGCTATCGCCGCAGTCCCCCTTTCCGCCGCCATGGTCCTCTCGCGTCCAGGGCGTGCTTTCGAAGCGGCCCTGCGGCCGGTCGCTGCCGGGGCCAGTCAGCTCGACCTCCAGGTCCTCGAAGGCGGCGCAGATCTTGTTGCGCAACTCGGAAAACCACTCGGCCGCGCGTCGTTTCTTGGCGTCGAGGTCGGGGGGCAAGGTCATCTGCGGCGATCTCCGTCAGCACTGGGCGCTGACGAACGCGTTGATCTCCGCCGGAGCGGCGAAGACGAGGAAGGCCCGGTCGCCCATCATGCCGGACTGTATCAACACCGGATGGTTGGGGGCCGGACCGAGGTCGCTGCCATCGGTCTTGATGCGCAGGTTGAACTCCCAGAATTCATGTGCCTCTCCGCTTTCGCTGACGACTGTATAGGTATCGCGGCAATAACGCACCGAAACGACCCGGTTGGCCGGCGGCGCGGCCTTGAGGTCCATCGGTTCTTCTTGGCCGGCCATTGGCTCCTGCTCGGCATTTTGCGCCGGTGCCGGAGCCTGCGCGCGCCGATGTTCCGAGACCTGGCGCAGGAAGGCGATCAGGTCGCGCCGCTGTCCGGCATCGGACATGCCGCGGAAGATCATCCGGTTGCCGGGGACGAGGGCGCGCGTGTCGGCGAGCCAAGCGTCCAGCGTATCGGCGTCCCAGACAATCCCGGAATTCCGGAGGGCCTGCGAATAGCGGCTGAAACCTTCCGCGGTCCCGGCGTGCCGGTCCCAGATATCGGCGAGACTGGGACCGGTCATGTGACGCTTGGGCGTCAGCGAATGGCAGGCCGCGCAGGCCCGGAAAATCTGTTCGCCCTTTGCCAGATCGCCGTCCTCGGCCGCAAGAACGGCGGCAGGATGGAACGCAAACGACAAGACAAGTGCAACGAGCGGGTAATCGTAACGCATGGTCCACCTCCAGAAATCCTGGCACTATGGCGGGAAGCCGAAGATTCGCAGCCAACCCGCCTGCCATTGAATCGCTTCTCCCATTCCGCCGCTTACGCGACGACTGCTTGCTGGCTGAGAAGCGGGTGTTTCGGAGGGGCGGGGTCGGGCGAACGGGGCAGACCATCCCGATCATCGGCCCTTGCATGATCCAAAGTCAGCCCGGGCGCCGCGGAACCGACGAAAGTCGCAAGGGCAAGGGCCGGTGCGGCCTCGCAATGGACCGGGCAGTTGCCGTTGCCGACGATGGTTTGACAGGTGGCGCCGCAGTCGCAACAGCCGCCCGCGGCAACCCTTCCGTCATGGATGGGCGCCGGAAGGTCCGCCGACCAGGCGGCCGCGGTCGCCGGAGGCGCCAGGGCGCCGAGGCCGAAAATCACGGCCAAAACGAAACCAAGGGCGGCGAACATTCTCATCGGCACGCATATTCCCGCAATTGCCGAAAGCTGGCAACGACGAAACGCATGGCCTCGGCCCGCGGCTTTGGGCTTATCGCGGTTTGAGGACCAGCAGCTTGATGATGTCCTCGAAGACGAAGCGCTTCGCGACAAGCCTGAGGCCGGCGTCCTCGACATAACGCTCGGTATCGCGGTCGAACGTCGCGCCATAGGCGAAGCGCACCCAGGGCGCCCACAGCCGCATGACGAAGCGTTTCATCGGCCTTTGCGAATAGGCGTATTCGATGATGCGGATCTCGCCCTCGGGCTTGACCACGCGGGCAAGCTCCTTGAGGCCCGGAAGCTGTTCGTCGTTGTCGAGGACGCAGAACAGGAAGGTCGCGACCGCGAAGTCGAAATGCGCGTCGGGAAAGGCGGTCGCCGTCGCGTCCATTTCGATAAGCTCGACCGGCGAACCGAGGCGCTCCTTGCGCCGTCGCGCCCGGGCCAGCATCTGCGGCGAAAGGTCGATGCCGACCACCTCGGCGCCGGGCGGATAGAACGGGATGTTGCGCCCGGTCCCGACTCCGGCATCGAGGATGGTGCCGCCGAGGCCCTCGAACAGCATCCGCCTGATCGGCTGGTAGCGCCCGTGCTCGAAGGGAAGGTCGAGCAGGTCGTAAAGCCGGGCGACGTGGGCATAGGGTCGTTTCTTGGTCATGTCCTTGTCTGGCGCAGCGCCTCGCCGAGCACCATGGCAGCGGCGACGGCGACGTTGAGCGAGCGCAGGCCCGCGCGCATGGGGATTCGCAATCGCGCGTCCGCGGCCTTATGGACGCTCGCCGGCACGCCCGCCGACTCGCGCCCGAGAAGTAGGACATCGTCGCCGGCAAACGCAAAGCCGATATAGCTCGTCTCCGCCTTGGTCGTCAGCAGGATCAGGCGCGCGGCCGGGTTTATCCGCCGCCACGCTTCGAACGCGGCAAACGAGGCGTGGCGCTTCAGATCGACGCGATCGAGATAGTCGAGACCGGCGCGGCGAAAGGCGCGGTCGCTCGCCGGAAAGCCGGCCGGCTCGATGACGTCGACGGCGACGTCGAGGCAGGCGCACAGGCGCAGAATGGTCCCCGCGTTCTGCGGAATGTCCGGCTGGTAGAGGGCGACGCGCATGGCTTCAATCGAGCGACAATCCGCCCATTGGCTTTTCACCGTCAAGGCATTATGCGACGCTTCGCCCTCGGGCTCACGCGGTGCTGGACATTGGATTTGAACTTTGCCAAAAGAAGCCCGCATTTTCCGGGCCTTGCGGGGTGGCGCCGGCTCTGACCGAGGGAACCTGACGGTCGGGAAGACGGATTCCATTTGGCATCAAGCCGGCTCGTGTGTCATGCGACACACGCCAGCCGCCACCGCAGGCGCCTGCAAACAGGGGGTGAAAGCGTGGCCACAAGAAGTACGGCGGAACCAACGCGCCGGGATTTCCTCTACATCGCCACCGGTTCGTTCGCCGCGGTCGGCGCCATGGCCGCCGCCTGGCCGATCATCGACCAGATGAACCCCGACGCCAGCATCCAGGCGCTCGCCGCCATCGAGGTCGATCTCAGCGCCATCGAGGTCGGCCAGGGCGTGACCGTGCGGTGGCAGGGCAAGCCGGTCTTCATCCGCGAGCGCACGGACAAGGAGATCGAGGAGGCGCGGAACATCGATCTCGCCGAGCTGCGTGACCCGCAGGCCGACGCCGACCGGGTTAAGGCGGGCCGCGAGCAGTGGCTGATCGTGGTCGGGATCTGTACCCATCTCGGCTGCGTGCCGCTGGGCCAGAAGGACGGCGACCCGCGCGGCGACTGGGGCGGCTGGTTCTGCCCCTGCCACGGCTCCCACTACGACACGTCGGGCCGCATCCGCAAAGGGCCGGCGCCGCAGAACCTGTTGGTTCCGGCCTATGAGTTCCTCGACGACGAGCATGTCCGGATCGGCTAGGGGAAGACAGGCATGAGCGTGCTCCACGGCGACAAATACACACCCAAATCGGCGTTCATGAAATGGTTCGAGAGCCGACTGCCGGTGATGAGCTTCCTTTATCCTACGGCGATCACCTTTCCGACGCCGCGCAACCTCAACTATTTCTGGACCTTCGGCGCCATCCTGATGGCCTTCCTGGTAATCCAGCTGATCACCGGAATCGTGCTCGCCATGCACTACACGGCGCATGTGGACTTCGCCTTCGAGAGCGTCGAGCATATCATGCGCGACGTGAACTATGGCTGGCTGCTGCGCTATCTGCACGCCAACGGCAGCTCGCTGTTCTTCCTCGCCGTCTATATCCACATCTTCCGCGGCCTCTATTACGGCTCCTACAAGGCGCCGCGCGAGATCCTGTGGATCGTCGGCGTCGTCATCCTGCTTCTCATGATGGCGACCGCCTTCATGGGCTACGTGCTGCCGTGGGGCCAGATGAGCTTCTGGGCGGCGACGGTGATCACCAACCTGTTCAGTGCCATTCCGCTCATCGGCACCGAGGTCACCCAATGGCTGTGGGGCGGCTACTCAGTCGACAATCCGACGCTGAACCGCTTCTTCTCGCTGCACTATCTGCTGCCGTTCCTGATCGCCGGCGCGGTGGTGGTGCACATCTGGGCGCTGCACGTGCCGGGCAACAACAACCCGCTCGGGGTCGATACCAAGACCAAGCAGGACACGCTGCCCTTCCATCCCTATTACACGGTCAAGGACACCTTCGCGCTCGTCGCCTTCTTCCTGCTGTTCGCGGCGCTGGTCTTCTACGCGCCCAACTATCTCAGCCATCCCGACAATTACATCAAGGCGAACCCGCTGGTGACACCGGCGCACATCGTGCCGGAATGGTACTTCCTGCCCTATTACGCGATCCTGCGGGCGGTCCCCGACAAGCTCGGCGGGGTGATCGCCATGTTCGCCTCGATCGGCGTCCTGTTCGTGCTGCCGTGGCTCGATACGTCGAAGGTGCGCTCGGCCAATTATCGGCCTATGTACATCCCGTTCTTCTGGATCCTGGTCGTGGTGAGCATCGGCCTCGGCTATCTCGGCTCGAAACCGCCGGAGGGCGGATACGTGATCGCGGCGCGGATCCTGACCGCCTACTATTTCTTCCATTTCCTGATCCTCTTGCCGCTGCTCGGCCTCATCGAGAAGACGCGGCCGCTGCCGGAAAGCATCGCAACCGCCGTGCTCGGCAAACAGGCCAAGACGGATGCCGGCCACAGGGGCGCGTCATGACCGACCTTCTCGCCCACGGGCTGCGGCGCCTCGTCGTCGCGTCGCTTCTGGCCGGCTGCGCCGTCTCCCTTGCCGCCGATCGCGTGGGTGCCGCGGAAGAGGTCGCGCCGCCGGGCGTGGATTGGAGCTTTTCCGGCCCCTTCGGCACCTTCGACCGCGCCCAGTTGCAGCGCGGCTACAAGGTCTATCGCGAGGTCTGCTCGGCCTGCCATTCGATGCGGATGCTGTCGTTCCGAAATCTCGCCGAGCCGGGCGGTCTCGAATTCTCCGAGGCCGAGGTCAAGGCGCTCGCCGCCGAGTTCGAGGTCGAGGACGGCCCGGACGATGAGGGGGAGATGTTCACCCGGGCGGGCCTTCCCTCCGACCGCTTCCCGTCGCCCTTCGCCAACGAGCAGGCCGCCCGCGCCGCCAATAATGGCGCGCTGCCGCCCGACCTGTCGGTGATGGCAAAGGCGCGCCCGCACGGGCCCGACTATATCCACGCGCTTCTGGCTGGCTATGAGGAGCCGCCGACCGGCTTCGAGCTGCGCGAGGGCATGAACTACAACGCCTATTTCCCCGGCCGCCAGATCGCCATGGCGCCGCCGCTCGGCGAGGGCGTGGTCGAGTACACCGACGGCTCGCCGGAGACGGTCGAGCAATACGCTAGCGACGTGACCGCGTTCCTGATGTGGGCGGCCGAGCCGAAACTCGAGGCGCGCCACAGGATGGGCTTCAACGTCATGATCTATCTGTTGATCCTCACCGGCCTGCTCTACGCCGCCAAGCGGCGGCTGTTCGCCGGCGTCGCGCATTGAAGGAACGCACGGGGGACGAGGCTCTCGAAACGAACTCGGCGGTGGAGGAGCGCGTGACCAAGGCGGTGCTCGGCGTCATCGGCGGATCGGGCGTCTACGACCTTCCCGGGCTCGCCAACGTACGCGAGGAGCGAATCGCAAGCCCGTGGGGCGAGCCGTCGGCGCCCTTGCGCATCGGCGAGATCGATGGCCTGCCCATCGTCTTCCTTTCCCGCCACGACATCGGCCACCGGCTGTCGCCCACCGACATCAACTACCGTGCCAATATTGACGCCTTGAAGCGGGCGGGCGTCACCAGCCTCGTTTCGCTGTCCGCCTGCGGCTCGTTCAAGGAGGAGCTGTCACCGGGTACCTTCGTGCTCGTCGACCAATTCGTCGACCGCACCCACAACCGCGCCACTTCGTTTTTCGGCACCGGCTGCGTGGCGCATGTGTCGATGGCCCATCCGGTCTCGCCGCGGCTCAGGCTGCACCTCGCAGCGGCGGCGGAGGCCGAAGGCCTGTCGTTCGCGCGCGAAGGGACCTATGTGTGCATCGAGGGGCCGCAATTTTCCTCGCTCGCCGAAAGCCTCACCTACAAGAATCTCGGCTATTCGGTGATCGGCATGACCAACATGCCGGAGGCCAAGCTCGCCCGCGAAGCGGAGGTCTGCTACGCCACCGTCGCCATGGTCACCGATTACGACTGCTGGCACCCCGACCACGACCACGTGGTGGTCGCCGACATCATCCGCGTGCTGATGGACAATGCCGACAAGGCCAAGCGGCTCATCGCTCGCCTCGCCAAGGACTTCCCGCGCCAGCACGAGACCTGTCCGATCGGCTCCGACCGGGCGCTCGACACGGCGCTGATCACGGCGCCGGAGGCGCGGGATCCCGCGCTTCTGAAGAAGCTCGACGCGGTGGCGGGACGGGTGCTGAAGGGCGGATGAGGCCGTAAACTAGAGCTTGCGGTCAGACTAGAGGAATTCTAGCTTTCGCCCACGGCTTGTGGTCATCTGGGCCACGCCGATCTTGTCGGCGGCGCTGACGCTGACAAGACGCTCACCATCGCCAAGGAGGGAATGATGTGTTCTGAGTTTTCTCGTTCGATCGTGTTTGCCGCCGCCGCCATTGTAGTGTCGGCGCTAGTCCCGCCCGTCGGCGCCGTTGCCGACGAGGCCGCGGAGGTGGCCGCGGTGCGCGCAGCCATCGAGAAATACAAGGACGTCAATGCGGCGCTGGCCGACGGCTACATTCCGGATCCGGCGGGCCACTGCGTCACCGCGGCGGAGGAAGGCCTGCCGCCGGAGTGGGGCGGGATGGGCATCCACTATATCCACCCGCAGATGCTCGAGATCACCGCCGGCGAGCCGCGGGTCGACGGGATGAGCACCCATACCGACTTTCAGAAGCCCGCGATCCTGCTCTACGAGCCGCAGGCCGACGGCTCTCTCGTCCTCGTCGGCGCCGAGAATCTGGTCTTCCAGAAGGCGTGGAAAGCGGCCGGACACGACGCCCCGCCGGTCTTCGCGGGGCGCACCTGGGATCCGATGGCCGACGACCCCGCGACGCCGGCCGACGAGGCGCACGCGTTCGAGCCCCACTACGACCAGCACGTCTGGACCCACCGGGAAAATCCCTCGGGCGCGCTGATGCCGTTCAATCCGAATGTCACCTGCGAACACCACAAGGAACAGTCCCACTGACCTTTTCGCGGCCCGGTTCGGGCAGGCGGTCCCAGTCGGCTGGAGCGGTTCCCACTTTTCCTCATCCCGCTCTAGCGGCTGGGAGGGGTCAGCAATTCGTTCAGCGAGTCGAGGCCGCCGAAAAGCGCGCCCAGCGCCAGCACGACCAGGCCCCATATGAGGGCGAGTATGATGGCGGCGGGAATTGCCGCGAGGCCGAGCTTGACGAACAGGACGATCAGCCTGCCGAACGATATTTTGATATTGGTGACGGTGACATAGCCGTTTTGATTACTCACAATGGTACCCTCTCGGTTCGCATTTCGCTTTGAAAGGCTGAGGCTTTGACGGGGCGCGCGCAAGGGTCCGGACGCAATTCCGGGGAGGCTGCCATGGATCTCAGAAACGGGTTCCGGATCAAGGACCATATCCGCACCATTCCCGACTATCCCAAGCCCGGCATCCAGTTCCGCGACGTGACGACGCTGTTCGCCAACCCGCACGCCTTCCGCGCCGCCGTCGACGAGCTGCTGTGGCCGTTCCTGCGCGTGCCGATCGACTATGTCCTCGGCATCGAGGCGCGCGGCTTCATTCTCGGCGGGGCGATCGCCCACGAGCTCGGCAAGGGCTTCATACCGATCCGCAAGAAGGGCAAGCTGCCGGGCACGACCATCGTGCAGGATTATTCGCTCGAATATGGCGTCGATACGGTGGAGATCCACGCGGACGCCATCCGGCCCGGTGACAAATGCCTCTTGGTCGACGACCTGATCGCCACCGGCGGCACGGCGGCGGCGGCGCTGGAGCTGATCCGCCGTTCGGGAAGCGACATCGTCGCCGCCTGCTTCGTCATCGACCTGCCGGACCTCGGCGGCTCCAGGCTGCTCAGGGAAAAGGGCGTCAAGGTGCACTCGCTGGTCGAATTCAAGGGCGATTGAACGGTATGCCGCCATGAACATCGACGGCGTTCACTACCGCACCATCTGGCCCGCCCGCGACGGGCAGGCGGTCGACATCATCGACCAGACGCTGCTGCCGCACGCGCTCGTCATCGCCCGGCTGGAGACGGTCGAGGCGGCCGCCCGCGCGATCTCGTCGATGCAGGTGCGCGGCGCGCCGCTGATCGGCGCGACGGCGGCCTATGGCGTGTGGCTGGCGCTTCGCGCCGATCCGTCCGACCGGGCGCTGGAGGAGGCCCGCGCGCTGCTCGAGGCGACGCGGCCGACCGCCGTCAATCTCGCCTGGGCGCTCGACGAGATGGTCAAGGCCGTGCGCAACGTGCCGCACGGCAGGCGCGCCGCGGCCGCCTTAAAGCGCGCCGGGGACATCTGCGACGAGGATATCGAGACCTGCCGGTTGATCGGCGTGCACGGCCTCAAGCTGATCGAGGCGCAGGCGGAAAAAAAGCCCGGCGCGCCAGTCAACATCCTCACCCATTGCAATGCTGGTTGGCTTGCCACCGTCGATTGGGGCACCGCCACCGCGCCGGTCTATCAGGCGCACGATCTGGGCATTCCGGTCCATGTCTGGGTCGACGAGACGCGTCCGCGCAACCAGGGCGCGGCGCTGACCGCCTTCGAACTCGCCGGCCATGGCGTGCCGCACACCCTCATCGCGGATAATGCCGGCGGCCATCTGATGCACCGCGGGAAGGTCGACCTCGTCATCGTCGGCTCCGACCGCACGGCGGCAAACGGCGACGTCGCCAACAAGATCGGCACCTATCTCAAGGCGCTGGCGGCCTACGACAATGGCGTGCCCTTCTATGTCGCGCTGCCGCATTCGAGCATCGACTGGCGCATCGAGGACGGACTTGCCTCGATCCCCATCGAGGAGCGCGACCCGCGCGAGGTCACCGAGATGACCGGCAGGGCGGCGGATGGCTCAATCGTCAGCGTCGCGATTTCGGCCCCCGGCAGCCCGGCCGCCAACCCGGCCTTCGACGTGACGCCGGCAAGGCTCGTCACCGGCCTCGTCACCGAACGCGGCGTGTGCGAAGCCTCGCGCGCGGGGCTGCTTGCGCTTTATCCGGAACGGGCAGGGGAGGCGGCCTGACATGGAAAGCCGATGGTCCGACGCCGACGCCCGCGCCTATGTCGCGCGCTACGCGCAGGAGGGCATCCCCGAGGACCTCGCGCTCAGGGTCTATACGACGAGGCTCTTGGGCCGCGACCCGCGCCTCGTCATGCATGGCGGCGGCAACAGTTCGGTCAAGACCCGGATCACCGACCTGTTGGGTGATGAGATCGATGTCCTGTGCGTCAAGGGCTCGGGCCGGGACATGGGCGACATCGAGCCAGAGGGCCTTCCCATGGTGCGGCTCGAGCGGCTGCAGGCGCTGCGCCGGCTCGAAGGTTTGACCGACGAGGACATGGTCAATTATCAGCGCGGCAACCTCATCGACAGCGCCGCGCCCAACCCCTCCGTCGAGACGCTCCTGCACGCCTTCCTGCCGCACAAATTCATCGACCACACCCATTCGACCGCCGTCCTTTCCCTTGTCGACCAGCCGGACGGGGAGAAGCTTGCTGCCGAGGTTTATGGCGGCGAGATGGGGCTCGTGCCCTACATCATGCCGGGCTTTGCGCTCGCCAAGAAAGCGGCCGAAATCTACGCGCAGAAGCGCGACGTGGCAGGTCTGATCCTGCACAAGCACGGCATCTTCACCTTCGGCGAGGACGCGCGCGAGGCCTATGAGCGGATGATCGACATGGTTTCCCGCGCCGAGGCGCGGCTTGCCAGAAACCGGCGCAACGTCTTCGCCGCGCGGGCCTTGCCGGAAAAACTCGCCACGGCCGCCGACATCGCGCCGATCCTGCGCGGCGCCTGCGCCATTCCCCCAGCCGATCTCGCCGGCGAGCCCGAGCGCTTCGTCATGACCTTCCGGGCGAGCCCCGAGATCCTCAACTATGTCAACGGCGAGGAGCTTTCCGACTACAGCCAACGCGGCGTGGTGACGCCGGACCACATCATCCGCACCAAGAACGTGCCGCTCGTAGTCCCGTCGCCCGAGGCCGGCGGGCTCGACGATTTCGCCGCGGCGGTACGCGAAGCCGTTGCCCAGTTCGCCGCCCGATACGACGCTTATTTCGCCCGCGCGAACAAGCGCGTCGGCAACACCAAGACCAGGCTCGACCCCAGCCCACGGGTGGCGCTGGTGCCGGGGCTCGGCCTGTTCGGCCTCGGCAAGACCTACATGGACGCCGGCGCTGCGGCCGACCTTGCCGAGAACACGGTGCGCGTCGTCACCGACGCCGAGGCCATCGGCCGCTACGAGCCGTTGCCGGAAAGCGACCTGTTCGATCTCGAATATTGGAGCCTGGAGCACGCCAAGCTCGCCAAATCCGCCGACAAGCCCTTGACGCGCCAGGTCGCCGTGGTGACGGGTGGCGCCGGGGCCATCGGGTTTGCCACCGCCGAGGCGCTACGCCGGGAGGGCGCTGATGTCGCCATTCTCGACATCGACGGCGCGGCGGCCGAGCGTGGGGCGGCAGGGATCGGCGGTTTCGGCATCGCCTGCGACGTGACCGACCGCGCCTCGGTGCGCACGGCATTCGACAAGGTGTGCGAGCGCTTCGGCGGCGTCGATATCCTGGTCTCCAATGCGGGCGCCGCCTGGTCGGGCCGCATCGGCGAAGTCCCGGACGCGGTGCTGCGCGAAAGCTTCGAGATCAATTTCTTCGCCCATCAGAGCGTTGCTCAAGAAGCGGTGCGCGTCATGCGGGCACAGGAGACCGGCGGCTGTCTTCTCTTCAACGTCTCCAAGCAGGCGGTCAATCCGGGGCCGAATTTCGGCCCCTATGGCCTGCCCAAGGCGGCGACCCTCCTGCTCGTGCGCCAATATGCGGTCGATTACGGCTCAGACGGCATCCGCTCGAATGGCGTCAATGCCGACCGCATCCGCTCGGGCCTCCTGACCGACGATTTCATCGCCGAGCGCGCCCGCGCGCGGCGGGTCTCCGAAGACCAATACATGCGCGGCAACCTGCTGCGCCGCGAGGTCACGGCGGACGATGTCGCCCAGGCCTTCGTGCATCTCGCCAAGGCGCGCAAGACCACCGGCCATATCGAGACGGTCGACGGCGGCAACATCGCCGCGGCGCTGCGCTGAACTCATTGCAATCATCGTCACCCCCGGACCGAACATCAAGCCCGGCCATGATGGGGTGGACGGCCCCTGCTCAACGGCATCGCAATGTGCCAGAACGAGGCTGCTATTGAGCGCCACCTTGCGAGAGGAGCCGTCCGACATGCAGGTTGGCACCCTTGGTCTCGATCATGCCAAGCGGGTATTTCAGGTTCACGGCGTCGATGGGAGCGGCGTTGCGGTTATACGCAAACGGTTGCGGCGGAGCGAGGTGTTGCGGTTTTTCGCGGCGGTTGAGCCGTGCGTCGCAGGCCTCGAGGCGTGCGGCACGGCGCACCACTGGGGGCGCGCGCTGGGCAAGCTGGGCCACGAGGTCCGCATGATCGCGCCGTCCTGCGTGAAGCCGTATGTGAAGCGGGGCAAGAAGAACGACGCGGCGGCTGCGGCGGCGATCGGCGAAGCGGTTGACAGGCTTGCCGGATGAACCGATTTGGCTCCATCAAATTGGTCCCCTATTACCAGGAACCGACCTAGACCCTGAGGGCGGCCAGCAGTGCCGTCAGGTCGCCGCCGTTTTCGGCGATGTAGCGCGTGAACAGCGCGCGCTGAAACGGCGACAGCCAGAGACCGTAGACGCGCACGTCGCGGATCTTGTAGCCGTGGCCGCGCGCCGACATCAGCCAATCGACGGAATAGGAGGCTCCGGACTTGAGCTGGATGCGCGTTTGCACCACCACGTCGTCCTCGCCATAGGGGTATTCGCCCAGGAAGTCGGCGCGCACCACCGGATAGTCGTTCGCCTGAATGGCGAAATAGCGGGCCATGAAGCCGGCGACGCCGCGGCGGAGGCGGTTGCTCATGGGCGGGGTCAGGCGGCTGGAATAGGTGCCCAGCGAATAGCGCGCGATCGCGTCGAGGTCGGCGTGGCGGTTGATGGCGCGCAGGAAGGAATCGGTGGTCTTGGCGCGGGCCGCCGCGAACAGGTCATTCTTGACGCGGCTCTTCATATAGGCGACGGCGGGCCCGCCGGCGGCGCGGACGGCGCGCGGGGCGCCGCCGATCAACGGCGCTGCGAACAAGGCAGCAAGACCGCGCATCGCTGCGCGGCGCGTCACCTTGCCGAATGCGGGGTGTGTGCCCATCGCCCTGTTCACCCGTCACCTATCGCGCCCGCCCATGGTCGCCGCTAGAGCGAGTGACGTCAATCCCCCGTAGGGTTTGGCGTCATTCGCTCATATGACAGCAAAAGATGGTAAAAAAGCGGTGAATTGGAGATCGGCTAATCGAATCGCGTGCCGCGGCGCTTCATTCCGCCGCCTTCGTCTCCGGCGGCGGGGAGGCGGGTTTCAGCGCCGGGAACTCATCCGCCGTCAGCACCTCTTTTTCGAGCAGGAGCTTAACGCCTGCCTCCAAGTCCTTGCGGCGCTTTTTCAAGGTCTCGGTCGCCTTGGCGAAGGCTTCGTCCACCAGCCGGCGCACGGCAAGGTCGATCTCGCGCGCCGTCGCTTCGGAATATTCGCCGCGCGGCTGCGGGCCCATGGCGACCTGGCCGAGGAAGGCGGGCGGTCGTTCGCGATAGACAACCTGGCCGACATCCTCGCCGGTCATGCCGTAGCGGGTGACCATGTCGAGAGCGATACCCGAGACCTTTTCCAGATCGTCGGCGGCGCCCGTCGAGATCTCGTTGAAGACAAGCCGCTCCGAGGCGCGCCCGCCCATCAGCACCGCCATCTTGGCCTTGAGGTCTTCGGTCGAGATCAGGAAGCGATCCTCGGTCGGGCGCTGGATGGTGTAGCCGAGCGCGCCGATGCCGCGCGGGATGATCGAGACCTTGTGCACCGGGTCGACGCCGTGAAGGGAGGCCGCGACCAGCGCATGGCCCATCTCGTGATAGGCGACGATTTCGCGCTCCTTGGGGTTGAGCAGACGGCCGCGCTTCTCGATGCCGGCGACGATGCGCTCGATCGCCGCGGTGAAGTCGTCGAGCGTCACGCGCTCGCCCTTGCGCCTTGTGGCGATGATCGCCGCCTCGTTGACCAGGTTGGCGAGATCGGCGCCGGTGAAGCCCGTGGTGAGCGCTGCGACCTGTTCAAGCTCGACCTCCGTCGCCAGCTTCACCTTCTTGGCGTGCACCTTGAGGATCGCGATGCGCCCCGGCTTGTCTGGCCGGTCAACCAGAACTTGGCGGTCGAAGCGTCCGGCGCGCAGCAGCGCCGCGTCGAGGATCTCCGGCCGGTTGGTGGCCGCCAACAGCACGATGCCGGAGGAGGGATCGAAGCCGTCGAGCTCGGCGAGGAGCTGGTTCAGCGTCTGCTCCTTCTCGTCATGGCCGCCCATCGGCCCGCCGATTGTGCGCGAGCGGCCGAGTGCGTCCAACTCGTCGATGAAGATGATGCAGGGAGCGGCCTTGCGCGCCTGCTCGAACAGATCGCGGACCCGGGCTGCGCCTACGCCGACGAACATCTCGACGAATTCGGAGCCGGAGATGGAATAGAACGGCACGCCCGCCTCGCCGGCGACGGCGCGCGCCAACAGCGTCTTGCCGGTGCCGGGCGGGCCGACCAGAAGAATGCCCTTCGGCAGCCTCGCGCCGAGGCGGCCATAGCTTTCCGGGTCCTTGAGGAAGGCGACGATCTCCTGCAGCTCGGCCTTCGCTTCGTCGACGCCGGCGACGTCGGCGAAGGTCACCTTGGTGTCCTTCTCGACATAGACCTTGGCCTTCGACTTGCCGACGGTCATGAAGCCGCCGAGACCCTGTTTTTCGGCGAAACCGCGGATGAAGAAAGCCCACAGGCCAAAGAAGAACAGCACCGGCACGATCCAGGAGAGGAGTTGGGTCAGGAATGTATTCTGGACCACGCCTTCGAACTTGACGCCGCGCTTGGCGAGCTCGTCGGCGATGTCCGGTTCGACGCGGGTGGTGACGAAGAGCTCCTTGCCCTCGGCGGTCGGCGTCGTCAGCTTGCCGGTGAGATAGGTGTCGCCCACCTCGACGCTTTCCACCTGGCCGGCATCGAGCAGCACGATGAATTGCGAGTAGGGGATCTGCTGGACCTGCCGCGTACTGGCGAACCAAGCCTGGAACAGGAATACCACGCCGAGCGCGAACAGCGCGTACCACAAATTGATTTGTGTCTTCTTTTCGATGGCCATGGCGTGCCCCTCAAGGTTTCGCTTGAACAGCCGTCAGTTGCGCCCGGGCTGCGCCCGTCCCTTGTAGATAGGAAACTTGGCGCAATGTTGCACCTACCGCTTGCGGCCGCGCGGCTTGAGGGGCTTGGTGCGCTCTCTGTGCCAGCCGACATCGGCCTCGGGCTTGGAATCGGAATGGGCGAAATAGGGCTTGATGTCGAGCAGCGGCGTGCCGTCGAGGCAGTCGATATGGCGGATGGTGAGCACGTTGGCGTCGATTCCCAACAGGTCGACGACGGCAAGCCCGATCGGATTCGGGCGCACCGGCGATCTCAGCGCGAAGACCCCGTGCGTTTTGTCGTCGTGGCGCGGGCTCTGGACGATAAGGTCGCGCCGCGCCTTGTCGAGCCAGTAGAGCAGGATCAGGTGGGTCGAGCTGTTGAGCGATTGGAGCCCCTCGACATAGCGGGCGTCGAGCTCGACGGTGCAGATCGCCTCCGATTCCATCGCGTTGCGCGGCGCCTCGTGGCGGTCGGTCCACGGGGTGCGGATGCGGCCGATGAAGATCAGCCCGGCATCGTCGGCCGGCGGCAGCTCGATCACCTTCTCGCCGCGGCGCGGGGGTTCGAAATCGTCGTCGCTCATCGGGCCTCAGAACCAGCGGCGCACGCGCGCCTTGTAGGGAAGATAGGTATCGGGGAACTTGCGCTCCAAATAGGCCTCTTCGGCCAGGATGACGCCATAGTGGAGGACGATCAACGTCGGCACGAGCATGGCCACGATCCAAATGCCGTCGATGGCGATCGCGGTGCCGCTATAGAGCGTGGCGAGCGACAGATAGAGCGGATTTCGCGAATAGCGGAAAGGGCCCGAAGTGATGACGTCCTGGGTCGGTTGATAAGGGTCGAACGGGGTCTTGACCCGCACGAACTCGCGAAAGCCAAGCGCCGCGATAGCGAAGCCGATGGCGATCAGCGCGAAGCCGGCGGAGTACTGAACGGCCTGCGGCAGAACTGGCACCGGCCGCAGCAAATCGAGGACCAGCCCGATCGCGAATCCGGCCAGATAGATCAGCGGTGGCGGCACCCACACGCCGGGGATATCCTTTTCGGGGCTCATGACAGGCCCGATGATCCATCCGCGACCGGTGCGGCGTCAATGGCCGGCCAATTCTCCAGCCCGGGCCCATGAAGATCGATATCTCCGAAATTGCCGCTGACTTCTCGGAATTCACTGCCGGCGTCGTGATCGCCACGGGCTTGCAAATAGGCGAGGGGCGTCCTCCGGCGCTCGCCGCCGAAATTTCCAGGCGCGAGGCGGATTGCCGGGCGCTGTGGGCCGGCACGGAGTTGTCGCGAATTCCCGGCATCGCCGCCTGGCGACGGACCTACCGCCAGTTCGGCATCAAGAAGACCAGTTACCGCTCCTCGGTCGAGCGGCTGGTCAAGAACGTGCTCGCCAGCCGCGAGCTTCCGGCCATCAACGGTTTCGTCGATGCCTACAACGCGGTCTCGCTCGCCCATGTGCTGCCGCTCGGCGCCGACGATCTCGACCAGGTGGTTGGCGACATCGCCTTCCGCTATGCGCGTTCCGGCGACAGCTTTCTCGACATGGCGGGCGGCGAGGGCCCGTCCGAGGACCCGCCGAAGGCGGGCGAGGTGGTCTATGCGGACAGCGAGAAGGTGCTGTGCCGGCGCTGGAACTGGCGCCAGGACGCGCGCTCCCTGGTGTCGCCTGAGACCCGGCGCGCGGTCGTCACCGTGCAGGCCAACGGTTGCGGAGACCTTGCAGCCGCGATCGCCGATCTTGAGGCGCTGCTCATCGCCCATTGCGCGGCGCGGGTTGCCGTCACGCGCGTCTCGGCCGCGGCGCCGGTCGCCGCGCTTGCGGCATAGAAGGGCGCTTTCCGATGCCTGCCGGCGCAAGGAACGGGTGGCGGGCCGGGCAGCGAGGGGCCATGCTGCGAGCGCCATGAACAAGACGCCGGCCATGACGATGGGTACTGCCCAGTGGGCGATGCTGGTGACGCTGTCGCTCCTGTGGGGCGGCACGTTCTTCTTCATCGAGGTGGCGCTTGACGACCTGCCGCCGCTGACGCTGGTATTGCTGCGCGTGGCCTTGGCGGCGGTTGCGCTGCACGTCTACATCTTCGCGACCGGCCGGCGCTTGCCCGCCAGCCTTCGCCTGTGGGGCGCTTTCGCGGTCATGGGCCTGTTCAACAATCTCGTTCCCTTCAGCCTGATCTCCTGGGGACAGACGCAGATCAGCGGCAGCCTCGCCTCGATTCTCAACGCGACGACGCCGATCTGGACGGTGCTGCTCGCCCATTGGCTGACCGCGGACGAAAAGCTGACGGGCCTGCGCGCTGTCGGCGTCGCGCTCGGCTTTATCGGGGTTGCCGTTATGATCGGCATCGAGGCGCTGTCGGGGCTCGGCGGCGCGCTTCTGGCACAGCTCGCCGTCGTCGGCGCGGCGGTCTGCTATGCCTCAACCGGGATTTACGGCAGGCGCTTTTCCGGCATCCGGCCATCACAAGTCGCGACGGGCCAGTTGACGATGACCAGCGTCATGATGCTGCCCGTGGCGCTCGCAGTCGACCGGCCGTGGACGTTGCCGATGCCGTCGGCAGCCGCCATCGGGGCCATTTTCGGCCTGGCGCTGGCCTCGACGGCGGTCGCCTATATTCTCTATTTCCGCCTGCTCGCCACGTCCGGCGCCGTCAACCTTCTGCTCGTGACCTTCCTGATCCCGATCAGCGCAACGGCGCTCGGCATGGGCCTCCTCGGCGAGACGCTGCAGGCGCAGCATCTCGCCGGCATGGCGATGATCGCGGCCGGGCTCGCGGCCATAGACGGGCGGCCGGTGGCGTGGCTCCGGCGGCGGGGAAGGCTTTGATCGGACTTGCCCCGCGGTGGGACGAATCCCATTCGCCTCTTGCGCCGGACGGGACACTCGGCTATGTGTCTGTGGCCTGAAAATAAAGATATCTTTATATGGGTATCTCTGAAGCGGGGCGCGGAGGCGCCGACCGAGGATGATCAAACAACGCCAAATGAGGCTTGAGCCGCTGCTTGCCGGCCTGCGCGCCGGCGGCGATCCGACCCGGCTGCGCCTGTTGGCGCTGCTGGCGCGGGGCGACCTCAACGTCAAGGATCTGACCCAGATCCTCGGCCAAAGCCAGCCGCGCATCAGCCGTCATCTGAAGCTGTTGACGGAGGCGGGTCTGATCGATCGCTTCCGCGAGGGAAGCTGGGTGTTCTACCGGCTTGCCGAGAGCGGGCCTCAATCGGCGCTGGCGCAGGGGATCGTCGGGCTCGTCGATCCCGGTGAAGCGGTCATCGCCCGCGACCTTGAAAGGCTTACCGCGGTCAAAGAGGAGCGCGCCGCGGGCGCGGCAGTCTATTTCCGCGCCCAGGCCGGCGATTGGGACCGGCTGCGGGCGCTGCATGTCGACGAGGCTGAGGTCGAGCGCGCGATGCTGGAGGTGATCGGCGAGAGGCCGTTCGACCGCCTGCTCGATCTCGGCACCGGCACCGGCCGTGTGCTCGAGCTGCTGGCGCCCCACATCCGGCGCGGCGTCGGCATCGACCTCTCCCACGAGATGCTGTCGGTTGCCCGCGCCAAGCTGGACGCGGCCGGCTACGGCCACTGCCAGGTGCGCCACGGCGACCTCTACGCGCTGCCGTTCGAGGCGGCGAGCTTTGACGTGGTGACCATCCACCAGGTGCTGCACTATCTCGACGATCCGGCGCGCGCCATCGGCGAGGCGGCGCGGATGCTGCGCCCCGGCGGGCTCCTCCTGATCGTCGATTTCGCGCCGCATGATCTGGAGTTTCTGCGCCAGGAGCAGGCTCACCGCCGGCTCGGTTTCGCGGCCGGCGAGGTCGCGAAATGGATCGCGTCCGCAGGTCTGCGTTTGGGGCTGCACAGCGAGCTCAGCCCCCCGGAGACGGCCGCCGGCACCGGGCTCATCGTCTCACTGTGGCTGGCCGAGGTTCCCGGCAAAGCGACCCGCCCGCGCCCGGCCGAGGCTCGGCCCCTGGAGGAGGTCCGATGAGCGCCGCGCCGCCCGCAACCGCCTTGGCCGGCAAGCACGGGATCAAGGTCTCCTTCGAGTTCTTCCCGCCGAAGACCGAGGAGATGGAGCGCAGCCTGTGGAGCGCGATCGAGCGGTTGGCGCCACTCGACCCCGCTTTCGTGTCGGTCACCTACGGCGCCGGAGGCTCGACTCGCGAACGCACCCACGCGACGGTACAGCGGATGCTGGCCGACACAACGCTCAGGCCGGCGGCGCATCTCACCTGCATCGCCGCGACCCGCAAGGAGGTCAACAAGGTGATCGGCGACTATTGGCGGGCCGGCGTGCGCCACATCGTGGCCCTGCGCGGCGACCCGCCGGGCGGCGCCGGCGAGCGCTACACGCCCTATGCCGACGGCTACGTCAACGCCGCCGATCTCGTCGGCGGAGTCAAGCGCATCGCCGATTTCGAGATCTCCGTCGCCTGCTATCCGGAGAAACACCCGGAATCGCCGAACTTCGCCATGGACATGGACATGCTGAAGGCCAAGATCGACGCCGGGGCGAGCCGCGCCATCACCCAGTTCTTCTTCGTCAGCGACTATTATTTCCGCTTTGTCGACATGGTCCGCGCAAACGGCATCGACATCCCCATCGTGCCGGGCATCCTGCCGGTGCTGAATGTCCGCCAGACGGCGAAATTCGCCGCCCGCTGCGGCACCCACATTCCACCCTGGCTTGCCGACCGTTTCGACGGGCTCGACGAGGACCCGGAGACGCGCCGGCTGATCGCCGCCGCCGTGGCGGCCGAGCAGGTTCTCGGGCTGATGGAGCGCGGCGTGCGCCAGTTCCATTTCTACACCATGAACCGGTCCAATCTGGTGTTCGCCATCTGCCACCTGCTCGGCGTGCGCCCGGTCAAGGCGGCGGCGCAAGCCGCTGTCGCCGGCTAGCCCCATGGCCAACCTTTACAGAAAGGCGCGGATCAAGCGCCTCGCAGCACGCGCCCGCGAGCGCATCCTACTGCTCGACGGCGCCATGGGAACCATGGTTCAGGAGCATGGGCTTGACGAGAAGGGCTTCCGCAGCGCGCGCTTCGCCGACTGGCCGCGCGACCTTGCCGGCAATATCGACATCCTCAGCCTGACCCAGCCGGAGATCGTCGGCAACATCCACAAGGCGTATCTGGAAGCCGGCGCCGACATCGTCGAGACCAACACCTTCTCCTCGACGGCCATCGCCCAGGCCGACTACGGCACTCAGAAGTTCGTCTTCGAGCTCAACCGCGAGGCGGCGCGGATCGCGCGCGCCGCCTGCGACGCGTTCGAGGCGCAGGATTCGGACTGGCCGCGCGCGGTCGCTGGCGCCATCGGACCGACCAACCGCACCGCCTCGATTTCGCCCGACGTCAACAATCCGGGTTTCCGCGCGGTGAGTTTCGACGGCCTGAAGGAAGCCTACCGCGAGGCGGCGCGCGGGCTCATCGAAGGCGGCGCCGACCTGATCCTGATCGAAACGGTGTTCGATACCCTGAACGCCAAGGCGGCGGTCATGGCGCTGGAGGAGATCTTCGCGGAAACCGGCGAGCGCGTGCCGGTGATGATTTCCGGCACCATCACCGATCTTTCCGGCCGCACGCTCTCCGGTCAGACGCCGACCGCCTTCTGGCACTCGCTAAGGCACGCGCGGCCCTTCGCATTCGGCCTCAACTGCGCGCTTGGCGCCAAGGAGATGCGCCAGCATATCGACGAGATCGCGCAGATTGCCGATACGCTCGTCTGCGCCTACCCGAACGCGGGGCTTCCCAACGCGTTCGGCGACTATGACGAGCGCCCCGAGGCGACCGCTTCGATGCTCGGCGAGTTCGCCCGCTCTGGCCTCGTCAACATCGTCGGCGGCTGCTGCGGCACCACGCCGGAACATATCAGCGCCATCGCCGCGGCGGTGGAGGGCGTGCGCCCGCGCAAGGTGCCGGAACTGAGGCCCTATATGCGACTCTCCGGGCTCGAGCCCTTCACGCTCACGCCTCAGACCAACTTCGTCAATGTCGGCGAGCGCACCAACGTCACCGGCTGGGCGCGCTTTCGCAAGCTCATTACGGCGGGTGAATATGAGACGGCGCTGGAAGTCGCGCGCGACCAGGTCGAAAACGGCGCCCAGGTGATCGACGTCAATATGGACGAGGGGCTGCTCGATTCGGAAGACGCGATGGTCACCTTCCTCAACCTGATCGCCGCCGAGCCCGCGATCGCCAAGGTGCCGGTGATGGTCGATTCCTCGAAATGGTCGGTCATCGAGGCGGGACTGAAATGCCTGCAGGGCAAGGGCATCGTCAATTCGATCTCGCTCAAGGAGGGCGAAGAGGCGTTTCTGCGTCAGGCCGAGCTGGTGCGGCGCTACGGCGCCGCCGTCATCGTCATGGCCTTCGATGAAAAGGGTCAGGCCGACACGGTCGCGCGCAAGGTCTCCATCTGCAAGCGCTCCTACGACCTATTGACCAGGAAGCTCGGCTTTCCGCCCGAGGACATCATCTTCGATCCCAACATCTTCGCCGTCGCCACCGGCATCGAGGAGCACAGCGGCTACGGCGTCGCCTTCATCGAGGCGGCGGGGCGCATCCGCGCCAAGCTGCCGCACGTTCATGTCTCCGGTGGGGTGTCGAACCTTTCCTTCTCGTTCCGCGGCAACCAGGCGGTGCGCGAGGCCATGCACGCGGTGTTTCTCTATCACGCCATCCAGGCGGGCATGGATATGGGCATCGTCAATGC